>DASUGV010000120.1:0-24155 GCA_036273835.1 Rhodocyclaceae bacterium | reverse complement strand
CAAATTGCGTCTCGATATATTGGGCGTTTTGCGCCGTCGCCAACCGGACCGCTGCATTTCGGCTCGCTCGTTGCAGCCTTGGGTGCCTGTTTGCAAGCACGCTCCCAAGCTGGTGAATATTTGTTACGCATCGAGGATGTGGATGCGCCACGCACAGTGCCTGGCGCGGCAACAATGATCATGCGTCAGCTCGAGCGTTTCGGATTCAGCTGGGACGGTGATGTCATATGGCAAAGCCAGCGCGTAGATCGTTACCGTGCGGCGCTGGACAGTTTGATCGTGCGAGGGAGCGTATTTCCCTGTGTGTGTTCGCGCAAGGAAATTGCCGATTCGACATTGACGCGTGATGGTTCGCGTCGCTATCCGGGAACGTGCCGAGACGGATTGATCGCGACGCGCTCGGCAAGGGCTTGGCGTGTTCGCACTGAACCTGGCGATATCGCGTTTTCCGACGCCATTCAAGGCGAATGTCATGAGGATGTGTTCGACGATGTCGGTGATTTCGTCGTAATGCGTGCCGACGGCCAGTTTGCATATCAGCTCGCGGTAGTTGTCGACGATGCCGAGCAGGGCGTGACGCACGTCGTGCGCGGTGCCGACCTATTGGATTCCACGCCTCGCCAGATTTTTCTTCAGCGATTGCTTGGTTATATGACGCCAGAATATGCGCATTTGCCCGTGGCTATCAACGCATCGGGTGAGAAGCTATCCAAACAAACCTTGGCGGCGCCGTTGGACGAAAACAATCCTGTCGTAGCGCTTCACGCAGCGTTGGTATTTCTCGGCCAGGCGCCTCCTTCAGCGCTGATGCGCGCGTCGGTGAACGAAGTGTGGACGTGGGCACAAGCGCATTGGCGCCTTGATCGCGTGCCTAAACAACGCACCCAAACTATTGCTTAGTGGTAGTGGCAGAATTAATGCTGCTTGGCGTAACCCGCCAGCCCGATCAGCAAGCGCACAAGACCATAAGCAGCCCAGCTAACGAGCCGTGCCAAACGAGGTTGGCGTTGCCAATCTTCGCGAGTCAACGCGACGCCACCGTCGCGTATCGCGCGCATCAAGCTGTCGCGCAGTTCGGCTGTGAAGGCACGATCACGGACGATGACATTGGCCTCGCGGGCGAGCAACAGGCTGAATGGATCGATGTTGCTAGAGCCAACGGTCGCCCAGCCATCGTCCATGACAGCGACCTTCGCGTGCAGAAAACTCTTGCGGTATTCGACGATATGAATGCCGCTTGCCAACAAATGCGGATAGAGCGCACGGCAAGCATGATGCAACAGCCAGTACTCGACGCGGCCTTGCAGCAACAACGTCACGCGTACGCCGAGCCTGCTTGCTTCGATCAAGGCATCGCGAAATTGCTTTCCTGGAAGAAAGTAGGCGTTTGCAATGATAACGTCATGACGGGCGCGTGCGATGCCTGCCAAATATGCATGCTCGATATCTTTGCGATGACGTAGATTGTCGCGTAGTACGAATGCGGCATGTACATTGCCGGCCGGCTGCGATGGAGTCGGTTTTGGATAGTGCGGGTGAGGCCGATGTTTAAAATTGGCCCAGCTCATCAGATCCCACAATTCGTTGACGGCTTCTTGGATCGGAGCCACCAAAGGCCCCTCCACTGACACCGCATAGTCGAAACGTGGCGGTATCTGTTTCGGGGTGTGCATATCATCGATGATGTTAATGCCACCGACGAAGGCGAGCTTCTGATCGAAGATGGAGAGCTTGCGATGTAGGCGTCTCAGACGATGCCGACGAATCTTGAAGAAACCGAGCTCGCGCCTGAAGAGCATCACCTCCACGCCCGCAGCCAGCAATTGCGGCGCGGTATTGCGCTCGAAACCGCGCCCGCCGAAGCCATCCACCATTACTCTTACTTTTACACCACGCATTGCCGCCGCCGCAAGCGCCGAAGCGACCAATATGCCCGTGGCATCGTGTTCGAAGATGTAGGATTCCAGGTGGATTTCGTGCAGCGCACTATCAATCGCCGCGATCAGCGCCGGAAAGTACGCCGCGCCGGTTTCCAGCAATGTGATGCGATTGCCTGGCAGCAATTGCGCCGTCATCAGGAAAGATGTAGTTCAGCGGTCAATGCGGCGTGATCGGAGATGCTGGACCACGGCTTTCCACAGTGCACCTCGCCGCCTGCAACGGCGAAGCCACGTACATAAATGCGGTCCAACCGCAGCACGGGCAATTTGCTGGGAAAACTACGCGCCGGATTACCCGTAAGAGATGTGAATGCTTCGGTAAGGCCGAGCTGCTGGGCGAGCAACGTATTCGCGTGATTGTTCCAATCGTTGAAGTCGCCCGCGATGATGATCGGAGCATTCGCCGGAATGCGCTGCTTGATGAATTTGATGAGGGTGGAGAACTGACGTTGGCGCTGTTGTTTAGTCAGCGATAAGTGCACACAAATGCAGTGCACGGATTGCGCATGTTGCGGCATTTTGATTACACAGTGCAGCAGCCCGCGTCGTTCGAGATGATGTTCCGTCACATCATGGTTGGCGGCCGACAAAATGTCGAAGCGCGATAAAACTGCATTGCCGTGATGACCGTGATCGTACGCGGCATTGCTGCCATAGGCGGCTGCCAGGCGCTTGTCGGCGAGAAATTCATGCTGTGGTTCGCTCGGCCAATTGGCGTGATTGCGCGCGTGCCCCATATGCAGTCCTTGCACTTCCTGCAAGAAAACGACGTCCGGATCGAGTTGCCGCAAACAATCGCGCAACTCATGAATCTTCATGTGGCGATTGAACTGCGAAAAACCTTTATGAATGTTGTAAGTGCAGATACGTAGTTTCAATTGGGAAATGAGCGTTTAAATATCTCAAGATGCTTCTAGCATCCTGTCGAGCGATAGTTTGGCAAGCACCGCTTCGTGCTCCGGCACACTGATACGGTTAACGATGTTGCCCTCGGCCAGATTTTCAAGCGTCCATGCCAGATGCTGTGGATCGATGCGCTGCATGGTCGAGCACATGCACACCGTGGGCGACATGAATTGAACCAGCTTGCCTTCGGATTTCACTTCTTCGGCCAAACGCGAAACGAGATTCAGCTCGGTCCCGACCAGCCATTGCGTATCGGGCGGAGCAGCTTTAACCGTTTTGAGAATGTATTCGGTCGAGCCGACATAATCCGATTGTTTGCATACTTCGAACGGACTTTCGGGATGCGATATGACAAAGCCATTTGGATGTTGGTTACGCCAGCGAATGATGTGACCAGGCTGAAACATCTGGTGAACCGAGCAATGACCTTTCCACAATAGTATTTTGGCTTTGCGGATGGCATCCGGCGTGTGACCGCCGAATTCCAGATCAGGGTCCCATACGATCATGTCTTCCAGCCGGATACCCATCCTATGGCCGGTCCAACGGCCCAGATGCTGGTCGGGGAAAAACAGCACCTTTTCGCGTTGCGCGAAACTCCAATCGAGAATTTTTTGCGCATTGCTGGAAGTGCACACGATGCCGCCGTGTTCGCCGCAAAACGCCTTGAGGTCTGCTGCTGAATTGATATATGTCACTGGCGTAACGTGCGCGTCGGGTGTGCCGAGCACTTCCGTAAGCTCGCGCCAGCAGCGTTCGACTTTAGCGAGACTGGCCATGTCGGCCATCGAGCAGCCGGCTGCCAAGTCTGGAAGAATCGAGATTTGATGAGGTTGCGAAAGAATATCCGCCACCTCGGCCATGAAATGCACACCACAGAACACAATGAATTCGGCATCGGCCTGCGAGGCAAGGCGCGACAATTTCAGTGAATCGCCGGTCAGATCGGCATGCAGATAAACATCTGCGCGTTGATAGTGGTGCACCAGCAGCACGGCTCGTTTGCCGAGCTTCGCGCGCGCAGTGCGAATACGCTCCTGCGCTTCGGTGTCTTTCAACGTGTTGAAACGATCGAAATTGATAGTAGCGGTCTGCATGATAAACGGCGTGGTGGCAACAAGCGCGGCAAAAATGTTACGTACAGCGAACTGACAGTTTACTCCTCACCCTGTACTCGTGAAACGCTCCCGGCTTCGTCAGCTTTGCATCCATGGCAGACCCGCATGACGCCAGCCGCTGACTTTACCCCGCTGACCATTGGCATCCTTTTCACCTTCGAAGCCCTCCAGAACATTGTAGCAATCTGGATAGCCAGATTCGCTGGCAGCGATTGCCGCAGCATGGGATCGTGCGCCACTGCGACAAATGAACATGACGGTGGAAGCCGGCGCGACTTGCTGTTTCAGCTGATTGAGAAAATGAGGATTAGGCTGATTACCCGGATACATGTTCCATTCGATCTCGACCGCACCGGGAATGCGACCAACCCAGTCTAGTTCTGCTCGAGTACGGACGTCGACGAGTTTGGCATCTGGCGCATGTTCCAATACCTCAAATGCTTCTTGCGGCGTCATCGTGCCTTGGTAAGCAAGTTTGAGTTGGAGCGCCCGTTCTTTGGCGAGGTGTAAAATGTCGGTGATTGAAGTCATGGCTAATTGAAGAATGATCAAGGGCTAAAAACATAAAAACAAAATATGCGATTTGAATAACACAATACTTTGAATTTCATTTGGTCCAAATCAGTGCCATTTGGAACGTCGAAAGATGGCTTTAACGATCAATTGCACCAGTATGGTGCGATCCACGTCCGAATGATTAATTTTATTGCCTTGTGGCACAATTGCGGCTCGCTTGCGGGCGGATTTCCCGTAGTGGTGAATCGGTTCATCTAGTCGCTGAAAGTGTTATTTCGCGGGGCAAATGGCATGGTACCTGCTTGTCATCAAACGAAGCTCGCTAAATAGCGAGCCCTAGTTCGCACTGCCTGGCACCTTCATTATATGAGCTTTACTGGAATGCTCGGACGCCGCGTCAATATTTTGGCGGCCAGCGTGATGGTTTTTTATTTGTGACGGCTGGCAAGACGCACGGGCCGCGGGTTTTTTTGCTTAACATTCAATTTTGCTAGGAGTGAGTTATATGACGACGCCTCAAGACGTGATCAAACTGGTAAAGGAAAACGACGTCAAGTTTGTCGATTTCCGATTCACCGACACTCGTGGGAAGGAGCAACACGTCGGCGTGCCCATCAGCGCGTTCTCTGAAGACAAGTTTACCGAAGGCCATGCATTCGATGGCTCGTCCATTGCAGGCTGGAAAGGCATTCAAGCTTCCGATATGCAATTGATGCCGGATCCCGATACCGCGTTTATCGATCCGTTCTTCGACGAAACCACGTTGGTATTGACGTGCGATGTCGTGGAGCCATCCGACGGCAAGGGCTACGACCGCGATCCGCGTTCTATCGCCAACCGGGCGGAAGCCTATCTCAAGTCTTCCGGCTTGGGCGACACCGCTTATTTTGGTCCCGAACCCGAATTTTTCATTTTCGATTCCGTCGAATGGAAAGTCGATATGTCGGGTGCATCGCACAAAATTATTGCCGAAGAAGCCGCGTGGTCTTCGGGCGACAAGTTTGAAGGCGGCAACACCGGCCATCGTCCGGGCGTCAAGGGCGGCTACTTTCCGGTCCCGCCGGTCGATTCCTATAACGACATCCGTGCCGCTATGTGTTTGGCGTTGGAAGCCATCGGTATCCCGGTCGAAGTGCATCACCACGAAGTCGCAACGGCCGGCCAGTGCGAAATTGGTACCAAGTTCAACAGTCTTGTGCGTCGCGCCGATTGGACTCAAGTGCTGAAGTACGTTGTTCATAACGTGGCGCATCAGTATGGCAAGACCGCGACTTTTATGCCGAAACCCATCGTTGGCGACAACGGTTCGGGCATGCACGTCCACCAGTCGGTCTGGAAGGGCGGCAAGAACTTGTTCGCTGGTAACGGCTACGCGGGTTTGTCGGACTTCGCGCTGTACTATATTGGCGGTGTAATCAAGCACGCTCGTGCGCTGAACGCGATCACCAACCCGCTGACCAACTCCTACAAGCGTCTGGTACCGGGTTTTGAAGCGCCCGTTAAGCTCGCTTATTCAGCCAAGAACCGTTCGGCTTCGATCCGTATTCCTTTCGTCCATAGCGACAAGGCGCGTCGTATCGAAACCCGTTTCCCGGATCCCGGCTCGAATCCGTACTTGGCTTTCTCCGCGTTGTTGATGGCTGGTTTGGATGGCGTGCAGAACAAGATTCACCCTGGCGATCCTGCCGACAAGAACCTCTACGATCTGCCGCCGGAAGAAGATGCGAAGATCCCGACCGTCTGTTCCAGCCTTGAACAGGCGCTCGAATACCTCGAGAAGGATCACGAATTCCTTACCCGCGGTGGCGTGTTCTCGGAAGAAATGATCAGTGCATATATTGACCTGAAGATGGAAGAGGTACAGCGTTTCCGCATGACGACTCATCCGGTCGAATTCGATATGTATTATTCGGTTTGATTATGCGATAAGTGTGTGGAGCGATTTTGTTGCTTCGGAGAAAAGGACGGGCGTGCCCGTCCTTTTTTCTTCGCGGTGTCCTGTGAGGAGCCAATTACGAACTTGCGCAGACATCGTCTGTCAGACAAAGATCTTTCCGCGGGCCTTTTCGTTTTGCGCGCGCGCGCCTAAACTGCGCTTACCCTCATGTACGGGCTCTACGCATGAAATTACCAACTCTCACGCGATACCTCATCTGCTTGATGGCCACGTTCTCCACCGTGGTGCAGGCAGACATCTACAAGTGTGCCGACAGTAGCGGTCACGTAACCTATACCAACGACAAACCGCCAGTTTCACAGAAGAACTGCAGCTTGTTGACGCGCGAACTGCCCGTGAACACCGTATCGATGCCGAAGCGTTCGGCCGCCACGCCAAGCGATTTTCCCAAAGTGGATGATGCCACCCAGAAGAGCCGCGACAGCGAACGCCGGAAAATTCTTGAACAGGAATTGAGCACTGAACAAAGTGCATTGGATGATGCGAAAAAGGAACTTGCCGCGCAAGAGGCCGTTCGCAACGGCGATGAGCGCAATTATCAAAAGTATCTGGATCGCATACAACCATTCAAAGACAAAGCGGATCTGCATGAACGCAACGTCGAGGCAATCCGTAAGGAACTGTCTACCCTGAAGTGACGATCAATGGCGCGGTTCTTGCTGTGATTGCGTGGCCATGACTCCACCTAGTTTGAACAGTGCGCGAAACGATCTGACTGCTTCTACGGCGGGTCTTGAATTGTTGTCATCGGCCGTGGTTATGGTCGATTTGTCCTTATGTGTCTGCTATCTCAATCCCTCCGCAGAAAATCTGTTTGCCGTCAGTAGCCGCCAACATTTGGGCCGTCCCCTTGCGGCCATGCTTGGCGAAGCGACTGGATTGCGCGCAGCTCTCGACAATGCACTATCCAACGACTGGAGCTACACAGGTCAGAACGTGGCGGTAAAGCGGCCCGAGCAAGCGCTATTGCATCTGGACTGCACCGTAACGCCGGTCGATCTGGCGCCTGCACGTCTGCTATTAGAGTTTCGTCCGATTGATTCACAGCTCAAGGTGGCGCGAGAAGAGCGCCTGATCGAGCAGCAACAAGCCAATCGAGAATTGATCCGTAATCTGGCTCACGAAATCAAGAATCCTCTCGGCGGTATTCGCGGTTCCGCGCAACTGCTGGAACGCGAACTGGATGATCCGCAGTGGCGCGAATATACACAAGTCATTATTGCCGAAGCGGATCGGCTACAGGATTTGATGAATCGCCTGCTCAATTCGCATCGCATGATGCATCCTGCGCCGCTCAATATTCACGATGTTTTGGAGCGCGTGCTACGCTTGATTCAAGCGGAATTTCCGGATGTCAAAGTGCGGCGCGACTATGACATTAGCCTACCTGATCTGACGGCTGATCGAGAACAGTTGATTCAAGTTGTGCTCAATATCGCCCGCAATGCCGCACAGGCCATGCAGGGTACCGGCGACATCATATTGCGCACGCGCGCCGCGCGCCAAGCTACCATGACCAAGAAACGCTACAAGCTGGCACTGGAATTGCAAGTGATCGACAGCGGCCCGGGGATTCCAAACGACATTCGCGACAAGATTTTTTATCCGCTCGTGTCGGGCCGTGAAGGCGGTACGGGCTTGGGTTTGTCGATTGCGCAGAGCTTCATTGAACAGCATCAAGGTACGATCGATCTTGATAGCGTCCCGGGTCGAACCTGTTTCATGATTCTGCTGCCTCTTACGCAACCGTCATCGCAGCCTGTTGCAATACGAGAACAACAGCCAACACAATGAGTGTGCCATCTATGAATTCTGTCTGGATCGTTGACGATGACCGCTCCATCCGCTGGGTGCTCGAAAAGGCGCTGACGCGCGAGAACATCGCTTTTCGCAGCTTCACATCCGCTTCCGAGGCGCTGGCTGTGCTGGGCACCAATGGTGCCGTTCCGCAGGTATTGATTTCCGATATACGCATGCCTGGCGAGTCTGGATTGATGCTGTTGCAAAAAGCCAAGGAGTGTTATCCTAATTTACCTGTCATTATCATGACGGCATATTCGGATCTGGATAGCGCTGTCGCCGCTTTCCAAGGCGGCGCTTTTGAGTATCTGCCGAAGCCTTTCGACGTCGATCAGGCGCTGGATTTGCTGAGGCGAGCATTGGAAGAGAGCACGCACCAGGTCGGTGCTGTCGAAGAGACGACAGGTGTGCCGGAGATTCTTGGTCAGGCGGCTTCGATGCAAGAGGTTTTTCGCGCCATCGGACGCCTATCGCAATCTCATGCCACTGTGCTGATCAATGGCGAATCCGGAACCGGCAAAGAACTGGTGGCGCGTGCCCTGCATCGCCACAGCCCGCGCAAAGACGGCCCATTCATTGCAATCAACACGGCGGCGATCCCACGCGATCTGCTCGAGTCGGAATTGTTTGGCCATGAACGCGGTTCCTTTACTGGAGCGAATGCGCAGCGTCGTGGCCGCTTCGAGCAAGCTGAAGGCGGCACATTGTTTCTCGATGAAATCGGCGATATGCCGGCGGAATTACAAACACGGCTGCTGCGTGTTCTTTCCGACGGACATTTCTATCGTGTAGGCGGTCATTTGCCGGTCAAAGCGACAGTGCGCGTGATCGCAGCTACGCATCAAAATCTCGACCAACGTGTGCGCGACGGCATGTTCCGCGAGGATTTGTTTCATCGTCTGAATGTCATACGCCTGCGCTTGCCGCCCATGCGCGAGCGTCGCGAAGATATTCCATTGCTCGCCAAACATTTTCTTGCCCATAGTGCGCAGGAATTGGGCGTCGAGCCCAAGCGCTTGTCGGAAGCCGCACTCAAGCATCTGCAATCGCTGGATTTTCCGGGCAACGTACGGCAATTGGAAAATCTTTGCCATTGGCTCACTGTCATGGCGCCAGGACAAATGGTGGACGTGGTCGATCTTCCTGCCGAAGTACGCGACACATCGAGCAGCGCTGCGCCTATCAATGGAGGCGACTGGTTATCCGCGCTCAATGCGGAAGCCGACCGTCTTCTTGCCGATTCGCCCGGCGAAGTATTCGAAAAGCTCAATCGAGAATTTGAAAAAGCCCTCATTCTGCGCGCGCTTGCCAGCACAGGCGGGCGCCGCGTTGAAGCGGCACAAATGCTGGGTATCGGTCGCAATACCATCACTCGCAAGATTCAGGAACTGGGCATTGATGGTGGCAAAAGCGACGATCACGCGTAGTTGTCCGCCGCTGTAGGCGTATCGCCCATTGCCGGCTGGACGCATGTCGTATTCTTGTGGGCGGCGCACGCGTAGGCGCAGTAAACTTGCGCTCCTCATACGATCCGCGCGGCTGCTTTGAACAATTCTATCAAAAATTACACTCCTTTCGATCTCACGCGTCTGCGCGATTTATTGGGCGATCTGGCCGGCCGTTTTGATGTCGATCACATCGTCAGTTGCGATTCCACCAATAGCCAATTGCTCGAACGCGCGACGCGTGGTGCCCCGTTAGGGACTGCCGTCGTGGCCGACATTCAAACGGCAGGGCGCGGGCGGCGTGGGCGCGTGTGGCAATCCGCGCCCGGCCATAGCCTGACGTTTTCTTTGCTATGGCGTTTTCCGGATCGTTTTTCCCTGGCAGGACTCAGCCTCGCCGTTGGTGTGGCCGTCGCACGCGCACTGGAACGCTGCGGGGTCGATGGCCTTGCATTGAAATGGCCCAACGACATCATTCTTGATGGACGCAAGCTGGGTGGCGTCCTGGTAGAAGTTGCCTTCGATGAACGCGGCGCGGCGGCGGTGATGGGTATTGGCATCAATCTCAAGTCGCATCCGAGTTGGTCGAACCTGGAGCAGCCTGTTGCATGCTTGCAGGACGCGAATTGTTTTGCCGGCCGCGAAGCCTTATTGGCGTTCATACTGGGCGAGTTGGCAATCGTAATGGATAGCTTTTCCCGCGATAGTTTTGCGGCCTTGCGCGACGATTGGCTGGCCCGTCACGCTTACCAGGATTTGCCGGTGAAGATCAATGCCGAATCGCGGCAACTCATAGGCATTTGTCGTGGCGTAGATGGGGAAGGCGCGTTGTTGCTGGAATCGGAAAGTGGTGGATTGAGCGTAATGAATGGCGATGTCACGCTAAGAGGCGCGTAATGTTTTTGCTGATCGATGCAGGCAATACGCGCACGAAATTCGGATGTCATAATGGCGACCATTGGCTCGTTCGCGATGTCATGGACGATACTGCAAGCGATGCGGACGACATCATGTTTGCCTTGCCAGCGGACTTCGTGCCTACACTTATCATCATCGCCAATGTTGCGGGAGAATCCGTTGCCGCGCGTTTGAAAGAGCGGCTGACGCTATGGCAAGACCGAATCGAATGGTTGCGGCCGAGCGCTACACGTTGTGGCGTCGTCAATCGTTACGAACCGCCGCAGAGCCTGGGGGCCGATAGGTGGGCGGCAGCTATCGGTGCTTGGCAATTGATCGGCAACGCTTGCCTGGTCGTAAGCGCCGGCACGGCAACGACAATCGATGTGCTGGAAGCGGATGGTGTATTTGCCGGTGGCATTATTCTTCCCGGTTTGAGTATGATGAAGGCATCGCTTGTGCTCGGTACGGCAAATTTGCCGCAGGCGCAAGATAATGAAAGTAGCCGAATGAATGTGCCATGCAATACGCATGACGCTATTACGGCGGGTTGTATTCACGCTCAGTTGGGTGCTGTCGAACGCATGACGCGATTGCTTCCTGCGAATAGCCCAATCGTTGTCACTGGTGGCGCGGCTACGCAGCTCATCTCGCATCTCGGCGCTGCTGCGATGCATGCGCCTTGGCTGGTACTGGATGGTCTGCTGCGTATCGCGACCGAGCATAGATAGTTTGATGGGAGTGCTTGGAAGCGTCTTCCAGCCAAGCGATAATTCACTGCATGAAAAAACTACGTAGTGCTTTCTTTTTAATGGCGGCCATCAATCTTGTGCTCGCGGCAATTCTGCTGGCACCGGTTTTTGGTTTGCAGGATATTGATCACGCAAATGGCGAACCCGAACGGCTCAACAATCAATTGAATACGGAAAGCATTCGCGTTCTTCCGCAGGGTTTCGAATCGACGCCCGCAGCAACGCCTGCTGCGCTAGCAGCACCCGTTTGTGTCGCTTATGACAATCTCAATAGCGATCAGGCCAAATTACTGACCGCGCGTGCCCAGGGCTTGGGTGAAACCGTCAATGTCCGTGAAGAAGGTGGCACGCCTTCGTACTGGGTGAACATTCCCCCGCAAGGTGGCAAACAAGGTGCAGAGCGGCGCAGCGCTCAACTCAAGCAAATGGGCGTGGACGATTTTTTTACCGTGCAGGATAGCGGCGCGACTCAATATGCCATTTCACTAGGCCTCTACCACACCGAAGCCGCCGCCAAACGCCAGATCGAGAGCCTGCAGCAAAAAGGTTTGCGTACAGCAGTCATATCCGTTCGTGAGAATACAGGTCTGAACACGCGTGTGGAGCTGACCGGTCCCAGCGACGTGTTGCAAAAAATGGGGCAGGAACTGGCCGATCAGCTCAAAGGCGCGGAGCAGGCTGCGTGTCAATTGAGTCAATGAATGATGAGCCAATGAATGAGCTGTTACGTCCGCAGCGGGAAAAGATGCGGCCTTTCGTAGTGGGATTGACCGGTGGTATCGGTAGCGGCAAGTCTTCGGCGGCGCAGCGTTTCAACGAGTTGGGCGCCACCGTCGTGGATACCGATGTCATTGCGCATCGGCTCACCGAGCCATGTGGCGTGGCCATGAGCGCGATTCGTCAGGTCTTTGGCAACGAAGTAGTCGGCCGCGATCGCGCGCTGGATCGTGCCGCCATGCGCCGCATTGTGTTCGCCGACGATGGCGCGCGCGCAAAACTCGAAGCCATATTGCATCCCATGATTCGAGCCTGCAGCGATGAAGAAGTCGCTGCAGCGACCGGTTCATATGTGGTCTTGGTCGTGCCTTTGCTCATCGAATCGGCTCATTACCGTGAGCGTTGCGACCGTATTGCGGTCGTCGATTGCTCCGAGCAAGCTCAGATAGAGCGGGCCGTAAAGCGTGGTAGGCTCACCGAACGGGATGTCCGTGCGATTATCGCTGCGCAGGCAGGACGTGACGTTCGTCGTGCCGCAGCACATGACATCATTGACAACGGCGGCAGTTTTGATAGTTTGCGTCATCAGGTTGATGCGCTGCACGCGCTTTACCTGCAAATGGCCGAGAAGAGGGCGGGTGAGGTTGGTGACAATCGAGGTGGCGACCACATTGACAACCGGAATGAATAATCAGGACGTCAATGAGGCTGACCGCATCACGCCCCGCGCAATGATGGCGCGCACGACTTCCCGTTGGAATCACAACCAGCCACTGATCGGTGCGTGGTGATTACGTACGAATACCCTCTCAGCGAACGCATCCGCACATTGCTGCGCTTGGAAGACCTGTTCGACAAGGTCGCGCATTTCTCGCGCGCCGAAGATGCTATCGATCATCACACTGCATTGTTATCGTTGTTCGAGATTCTTGATGTAGCAGGGCGCGCCGATCTGAAAGTGGACCTGGTGCAGGAGCTCGAACGGCAGCGCCAGATTCTGTATGGCTTCCGCGATAATCCGCAGATCTCCGAAGAAGCGCTCTCTGGCGCGCTCTACGAAATCGAGCAAGCCAGTTCCGCGCTTCTCGCCATGGCCGGCAAGATTGGTCAGTACTTGCGTGAAAGCGAATGGCTCATGGCGATTCGCTCACGCTCGAGCATCCCAGGCGGCGTCTGCGAATTCGATCTGCCGTCCTATCACTACTGGTTGCATCGCGATGCCGAAAAGCGCCGCAACGATATTCATGGCTGGTTCGCGCCCATGTTGCCGATACGCGATGGCATCGCCATCGTGTTGCGCTTGCTGCGCGCTAGTGGCCGTGCGGAAAATCATGTGGCTCGGCGCGGTGTATTCCAGATGATGACCGGAGGCCGCACGGCGCAAATGGCGCGCGTGCGCGTCGCGCGCGAAGAACCCGTAGTACCCGAAATCAGCGCCAATAAATATGCATTCAACATTCGCTTCGTGGCACCGGATATCGTTGCGCGTCCGCGTCAGGCGGAAAGCGACGTACCCTTCGAACTTACCTTCTGCAATCTCTAGAACTTATTTCATCAATACCCGTGAGTTCTAATCACTCTTCGGCGTCGCGATTCGGCGTGCTCGTCGGCCGGATCGTCGCTTCGACCAGCTCGGACGAACAATACTCGATAAAAGCATAGACGAAGCCGCGCGGATAGTAGCCGTGGCGTAAGGCAATGCGCGCAATGCTTTCTTCGAACAAATGTGGGCTCGCCAGCAAACGTAAGCCGGAATCCTTTTCCGGATTGAAGGGGAACGAAGCAATGACGCCCAGCCCGATCCGATCTCGACATGGCTCTCAATGACGTTGGCATCAAGTGCCGGCATGACGATGTTGGAGGTCAGTCCCACCTTTCCTTTGGAAAAGCGATCAGCCAACCAACCCCAGTTGCACCAATCCAGCAGCGCTTGCACTTCTTGCGGATCGCTTCTTCGCTTGGACGTCCCTTGCGCGGCTTGACGCGTCTAAGGGCGGCGGCTTGTGAAAATAGCCAATAAAAAGCGATTTCGATATTCGAAATAATGCAATAGACCGACAACACCAACTGTCGAGGCGGTGCCGTGTTGACTAATATGCAGAATGCCGGATCGCCCATGCGAACTACCGGCGATCAGCAAAACCCGCATCATTCATGATTCAGGCTGATCGCGGCTACCTTGTTCGTGTTCTACTTGTGTCTGAAATTCATCTGGCAATCAGGCGATCGAAAGCGGCGGCCGAAACGAATGGGACGGAACGCGCATGAAAAGAGTGACGCTCTATAGCAGTTCCAGCCGGTCGCGCCCAGATGCGAATCCCGCGTCATTGCCGCATGACGATGCCCCACGCGTTGGCATGGATGACACGTCAGCGCAAGATTCCACCTTGCCGCCCTCGCGATTAGGAATGCGTCCAAGGGATTTCTGCCGGCGCCACCCGATAGCCTCGATAGCAGTGTTCTGTGCGCTGCTGTCCCTGCTGCTGGTACTTGTGTACGTGCGTATGGCGCCACCGCCACAGGTGCTTACTCAGGGCGATATCGATCGAGCGGTGCGCCATAGCCTGGAGAAAAAACCGCTGCCCTCTAATGCTGCGCGCAGTTACAGGACGATTCAGGCCTCTGTCGTGCGCGTCGTCAGGTATCACAAAGCTGAGGACAAAGATCCAGAGGTTGGTAAAAACAAAAGTCGGCATTCTTCCAAGAGCGAAGATCGCGGCAACGATATTGCCGCCGAAGTGGAAGAAGGCATCGGCAGTGGCGTGGTGATCACCGACAAAGGCGCCATTCTCACCAGCCTGCACGTCGTCTCCGGCGCGGACAGAATACAGCTCGTGTTTGCCGATGGCTCGGTGTCGGATGCTGTTGTCATTGGCATGCAGCCCGAGAACGATTTAGCCGTGTTGCAGGCCAAAACGATTCCCGATGATTTATTTCCCGCGACCTTGGGGTCGACGCGAAATCTTGCACCGGGCGATGAAGTGACCGCCGTCGGTTTTCCGTTTGGATTCGGTCCATCCGCTTCGTCGGGCATTGTCTCCGGATTGAAACGCGAATTCGTGTCTTCCAAGGGCGATCACCGTCTGAGCAATCTCATTCAGTTCGACGCTGCGGTCAATCCCGGCAACTCCGGTGGCCCGCTGGTGAACGCTTCAGGTGAGGTGGTTGGCATCGTCGCAGCGCTCCTCAATCCCACCAAGCAAGGCGTATTCATCGGTATCGGTTTTGCGGTTCCCATCGAGAACGCGGCGGCGGCGGTCAGCGTGCCGCCCTTTTAATGAGGAATGTATGAATACGAGAGAGAACAATCCGGATGAAGCCGCGCCATTGATGGAGCGCCTGTTGTATGAAGTGAAGAAGGTGGTGGTCGGTCAGGACCATTTCCTCGAACGCGTGCTGGTCGCCATTCTTGCGCAAGGCCATCTATTGGTGGAAGGCGTGCCGGGTCTGGCCAAGACGCTCACCGTTAAAACACTTGCCAATGTCATACGCGGCAGTTTCAAACGCATCCAGTTCACGCCCGATCTGGTGCCAGCGGATTTGGTGGGAACGCGTATGTACAACCAGAAGAGCGGCGATTTCACCACCTCGCTCGGGCCGGTTTTCACCAATCTGCTATTGGCCGATGAAATCAATCGCGCACCTGCCAAGGTGCAGAGCGCGCTGCTGGAAGTGATGCAGGAACATCAGGTCACGATCGCGGGTGAAACGCATCACGTGCCTCAGCCATTTCTCGTCATGGCCACGCAGAATCCGATCGAGACGGAAGGGACTTATCCGCTGCCCGAAGCGCAGGTCGACCGTTTCATGATGAAAGTACTCGTGGGCTATCCAAGCGAAGAGGAAGAATTCGTCATTGTTCAGCGGGTTACCGGTGCGGCAGCAAATGTGATGTCCATTGCTACGACGGAACAATTGTTGGCTTTGCAGCGCGAATGCCGCAGCGGGTTTGTCGAACCGGCCCTGATGCAGTATGCGGTGAGATTGGTGGCGACGACGCGCGATCCCGAGCGTTACGGCATCAAGGACCTTGCGCAATATCTCACTTTCGGCGCCAGCCCGCGCGCCACCATTCATCTGATCGAAGCGTCTCGCGCTCTGGCCTACTTGCGCGAGCGCGACTACGTGCTGCCGCAAGACGTCAAGGACTTGGTGCCGGATGTGCTGCGGCATCGTCTCGTGCTGTCGTATCAGGCACTGGCCGAAGGACAGACGGCCGATCAGTTGATACGCATCATCATGAACAAAACACCGGCGCCGGAAAAGCCGCTGGAAAGCCATGTCAAAGCTTCCGCATAACGCCGATGGCATATTGCAGCGACTGGAGTGGACGGTCATTCGCCGGCTCGACGGATTGCTGCATGGGGACTATCGAACGATGTTTCGCGGCTTCGGCATGGACTTGGCCGATCTGCGCGAATACCAGTATCACGACGACGTACGCCATATCGATTGGAACGTTACCGCGCGTATGCAAACGACATACGTTAGGGAATATCACGAGGATCGTGAAGTCACCGCGTGGTTTCTGCTCGACCTGAGCCGTTCGGTCGACTTCGGTTCGCGGCAGGTGAATAAGCGCGCTGTGTCCGCAGAATTCGTTGCCGTGCTGGCACGCATGCTGGTCCGTCACGGCAACCGTATCGGCGCATTGCTCTATGGCAGCGACGTGGACACCGTCATTCCCGCGCGCAGCGGACGCCGCCACGTGCTGCACCTATTGCACGCGATGTTGACGCGACCAGAGCAGACGCGATCTTCCGCCACTGATTTGCAGGTCTTACTGCAAGCGGCGTACCGATCGATGCCGCGCAGATCGTTGGTGTTCGTCGTTTCCGATTTCATCAGCGCGCCTGGCTGGGAGAAGGCCTTGGGCCAGCTCGCGTTGCGCCACGAGGTCATTGCCGTGCGGCTTTACGATTCCCTCGAAATGACGTTGCCCGATCTCGGCATGATTGTCATGCAGGACGCCGAAACCGGCGAGCAGTTATTCGTCGACACGCACGATAAAGGTTTCCGCAAACGTTTCGCCGCGGCAGCTGCGAAGCGCGAACAAACTTTGCGCGCCGCCTTCGGCAAAGCGAATATCGACGTGCTTGAATTGGCGACCGACGATGATCTTGCAGATGCCATCATGCGTTTTGCCGATCTGCGCAAGCGGCGCAGTCAATTGGCTGCAGGCGGTTTGCCGCAACACCTGGAGGGACGCCATGAGCTTTCTGTGGCCTGAGATGCTCTGGCTGTTGCTCGTCGTGCCCGCGCTTGTCGCCTTGTATATCCTGCTACTGCGCAGAAAGAAAAAGACCTCCCTGCAATACGCCAGCCTGACGATGGTGAAAGAAGCCATGGGCGTCGGTCATAAATACCACCGTCATATTCCGCCCGCGTTGCTGCTGCTTGGTTTGATATTGATGATCGTGGCGGTGGCGCGTCCGACGGCCGTTGTGGTGCTGCCGTCCGAACAGAGGACCGTCATTCTCGCCATGGATGTTTCGGGCAGCATGCGCGCGACCGACGTCAAGCCATCCCGCATCGCTGCGGCACAGGCCGCAGCACGTGCTTTCATTGCCGAGCAGCCTTCGAGCACGCGCATTGGTGTCGTGGCGTTCGCCGCAACCGCGTCGGTGGTGCAACCGCCAACGTTGAACCGCGAGGATTTGCTGGCGGCCATCGATCGCTTTCAATTGCAGCGCGGCACCGCAACGGGCAGTGGACTCATCATATCGCTATCTACTTTATTTCCCGATGCCGGTTTCAGCGTCAGTTCCGCGCTCTATGGACAGCAGGAAGACAACGGCGGTGAGGACTCGGATAGTGGCGGCGTGCCGCTGGGCAGAGAAAACAACCCTCCACCGAAGAAAGATTTCAAACCCGTGTCGCCCGGTTCTTATACATCGGCCGCCATCATATTGCTCACCGACGGCCAGCGTACAACCGGCCCCGATCCGCTAGATGCCGCGCGCATGGCCGCCGATCACGGTGTGCGGGTGTTTACGGTTGGCGTTGGAACGATCGATGGGGAAACCATTGGCTTCGAAGGCTGGTCCATGCGCGTCAGTCTCGACGAAGCTACACTCAGAACCATCGCGTCCATGACGAAGGGCGAGTACTTCTATGCGGGCAATGCGGTGGATCTGAAGAAAATTTATCAGTCACTGAATTCGCGTTTCGTTTTGCAGACGAAGGAAACCGAAATCACCGCTTTTTTTTCTGCGGCCGCCGCGATGCTGACGTTTCTTGCCGCGCTACTATCCATGCTGTGGTTCAACCGCATACTATAGCGATTGGGAGGCTGCGGAAAACCGCTACTAGCCATTTGTCATTTTCTTAAGCGTGGCGACGCGACAACCATGCTCCGTTAAACTTGCGCATAGGATCAAAAATTGCTGCTCCAAAAGAGCGTCTTCTTCACGGGATGGATTCGTCATGAATATCGCTAAAAAATTCGCGCCGTTGGTATTGACCGCATTGCTTGCTGCGTGCGCAAGCGCTGATTTTTATCCCTATGAAAGCCGCAATAGCGATAACGTGCAAATCGGTAAAGGCGGCACACGGTTTGTCGTCGACGGCATCGATGTCTGGTTCAACGGCGAACCGCCGCACAAATACGCGATCCTGGGCTACATCGAAGACCACTATTCGAATGGTGTGGATGAGGAGCATAAAACGATCGCGCCCGATGTGCTGAAGAAAGCGAAGGAGATTGGTGCGAACGGTCTGATCGAGACGGCCGTTTCGACGCCGACTACGAATAGCGAGATCGCGGCCGGCAGTATGTTCGGTGGCCGCCACGGCGGTTTTGGTCTGGGCCTCGGTTTCGGCTATCCGATTGCCGAGCAAGTTACCGTCAAATACACAGCGGTGAAATATCTCGATTGATCGGCGTAGCCCGAGCTTGAAGTGCCAGTGTCATATCATGCGCTTCAAGGGGTAACCGCCTCCTTCTTGTCGAATACGCCAACGCGTGCCATGAGCGTTAAATTTCCGCCAACCCTTGGGTCGCGAAATGGTCCCGCATTGTGCAGACTGTCGAAGTCTTCGGGATGGTTGGCGCGTAGGCGGTAGAACTCCACCCAACCGGTTTCGCCCGTCACCTTGACGGGCTCCTGAGAGATGCCGGCCTGTTGGGCGAACCATGACGTATCGCGATAACCGGCGACCACTCGTTCTGCGAGGAGATCGATGCGCTTGTTCTTATAGGCATACCAGTCCTGACCAATCGAGCGCGACATTTCAGCGATAAGAACGAGCGGGTCGAGCGCGAAATTATGATAATGGAATGCACGCCGTTTGCGCGCCATTTCGAAAGGCAGGCTGCCATCATCCTTAATATCGTCGATGCCTTTCTCGTAGATGCTGCGTGCAGTCTTTAATAAGTCAGCGTCTCCCGTCGCCACGGCGGTTGCCATGATACCCACGCCGGTCCAGTAATAATGGTTGTTACGGGTGGCTTTCGGATTGTCCCAGTAGGCCAGATTGCGTTTTGCGATTTCCTTGAGCCATGAGTCGATTTGAGCGCGCTGCTCCGTTGTCGCGACGGCTTGAGTCTTGTAGTAGGCAATCGCCAAGCCACCGTGCACCCATTGGCGATAGTAGTCGGCCTGTGCGTTATTGATACGCACCATTTTTCCGAGCATGGCATCGTCATGAGCCCAGCTACTCAACCAGGTAATCGCACACGTGGCCGCTTCGACGTCTTTCTTCTCGATATATGCATCGGACATATCCGCGACGCGTTTGTTGAATTCTTCCAGCGGCTTGATCATCGCCGCGTTTTCCTTCAATTGCTCCTCGTCGATGACGGAGTTCGAAGCGTCGGTGTAATAGCCGAGCGCCTTGATATCGCGTATGGGCTCCGGCACGGGTAGGCACTTGAATGCCCACGTTTGTGTGGCAAACAACATCAATACAAAGCAGGGCGCATAACGCAGTAGCATGATGTTTCGGTTCCTAGATTGTGTTTGTGGAGACGTCGAGATTCAAATAGTTCCATCGCGAAGAAAGTTTCCATACAAATATCCGCCTATGCAACTGGGGCACGCACCATCAATCGGTCCGGCGCTGTGTGTAACCAATATGCCGCTCGCCGGTATAAGTGATACGAATACGGAATGAAACGTGGATATCGAATCACTTGTAAAGCGAACCATGGCGGGTGACAAGCAGGCGTTTCACGGCATTGTGAAACACTTTGAGCGTCCCCTGTTTGGCTTTCTCGGACGAATGGGGCTCAGTCAGTCGCATGCGGAAGAGATTGCTCAAGAAACGTTTCTTCGCGCCTGGTCCAAGCTTGGCGAATATCGGCCGGAAGTCGCGCAGTTCTCTACGTGGCTGTTCACGATCGCTCGCAATCTAGCCCTACACGAACTATCGCGTGCAGCAAGCCAGCGTGAGTCGACAATTGGAGAAGATTTGGACCAAGTCATCTGCGGACGGCCAAAACCACCCGATGAACTGGTGAAAGCACAGCAAAGACGACTTGTGCAGGCGGCGTTGCTTGAACTATCGCCGACGGATCGAAGCGCGCTGGCACTTGCATACATAAAGGACTTGGATCTTACGACCATTGCACGCATTGAAGGGCGCACGATGGGCGTGATCAAAACGCGTTTGCACCGTGCGAGAAAGCGATTGCGGCAGCTATTGGAGATGTGTGATGAGTGACAAATTAGATGAGATTTTAGAGGCAGGCTTGCTTGAGGTTCCCGATTCCTTTTCACAGCGGCTCTTACAGCACATCGATCAATTGCCCTGGCCTGCGCGCGTTATCTATGTGAGCGACATATTGGAATGGCTGGCGCTGATTGGCGGCGGAGTTTTGGGCCTGGCTCAATTGGCCTCATTCATGTTCGGCATCTGGACCGTTAGTGCTGCCGGATGAGTTAAGAGATAAGTTCAGGAGATAAGCAATGAAGAATCCAATCAGCATAGGTAGACCGGTAGTAGCTAAATTGATGTCAATCGTTTTGCCGGGGCTCGGCCAGCTTTATAACGGTGAATTGAACAAGGCGATTTGGCTGTTCATTGGATTTGCGTTTTTCAGTATCCCCGGTGCGGCATTCTTGGCGCTGCATCTGCCCGGCCGATTAATGACAATTGCATTATTATTGAGTTTGATAGCGGCGCTGGGAATATGGATATTCGGATCGATTGACGCATTACGTGTTGCTCGCCGTAAGCAGGACGACATGCGACAGGGCTGGCAAGTCAGCGGCCTATATGCGCTGGTGCTGATCGTGTGCAATGGATTTGCACTGCCTGCGCTGATCGGCTACGTGCGCACGCACCAGGTGGAAGCTTTTCGTGTACCGGCCACGAGCATGGCACCGAATGTGTTGAAAGGCGATTTCATCTTTGCCGACAAACGTTATAACTGTCCTGGCTGCAAGCAGGCAGTCAGGCGCGGTGACATCGTCATTTTCGTCAATCCGAACGATCGAACTCAATATTTCATCAAGCGGATAATTGGTCTACCGGGCGAATCCATTCAAATAAAGGATCGTCATGTCTTGGTCGACGGAAAATCGCTGACTCAGGAACAGGCAGGCACG
Organism: Rhodocyclaceae bacterium; assembly: GCA_036273835.1. GTDB lineage: Bacteria > Pseudomonadota > Gammaproteobacteria > Burkholderiales > Rhodocyclaceae > DASUGV01. The sequence goes on along the minus strand of DASUGV010000120.1, from coordinate 2,556 downwards.
AATAATGACAAAGAAATAACTGAATCAGATGGTAAAAAGCGCTGGCAGGTCATCTGGGCGACATCGAACAAGCAGCAACCCGACGTGGAAATCACCGTGCCTGCTGGACAAGTATTCCTGTTGGGCGACAATCGCGGTAGCAGCACCGACTCGCGCGCGTTCGGCACCGTTCCCTTGATGGACGTGGTCGGCAAAGCGCGTCAGGTGTGGTTCTCGTCCGATGCTAGTGGCGTGCGTTGGGGGCGTCTGGGAAAAATGCTTGATTGAACGGCTGTACGACGATGCTATTCTAATTTCAGTAGGGCACCTCATCTCGTTGCATTCGTATGACACTCAACGCTCTTCTCGCCGCAATCGTTGATGACAACCAATTCGTTGTCAGTACGCTACTTAAAACGAATGCTAGTTTGGCGCAAGGCCATATCGACGAGCCGAAATTGTATGATATTGGCATCTTTCATTGGGTCTATCGAGGAGATACACCGCTCCATTTAGCGGCCGCCGGTTATCGTGCCGAGATTGTGCAATTGCTGTTGAAGGCGGGCGCTGATCCGAACTCATACGCGAATCATCGCCGTAGCGGGCCTATTCACTATGCGGCTGATGGCTACATCACCGGCCCGGCATGGGATGCCGCAATGCAAGTACGTACCATTCGTCGTTTGTTGGAGGCTGGCGCCAACATTAATGCGCCAGACATGAATGGAGCCACGCCACTGCATCGCGCAGTGCGCACTCGGTGCGCCGTTGCGGTGGAGTTTCTTTTGTCTGCGGGTGCAGATGCGCTGGCCCGAAACAAATCCGGATCAACGCCATTTCATCTCGCCGTGCAAAATACCGGCCGCGGCGGAAGTGGCGAGTTCGAGGCGAAGGAAGCGCAACAGCAAATCATTGAAACGTTCCTATCGGTAGGAGTGAGCACCGGCTTGGTGGATGGCAAGGGTAATTCCGTGCTGGAGTGCGCCAAGAGCAGTTGGATACGGCAAATCCTGGCCAAGCATTGAAGGACACGAGTAGCGTCTTCTCTGATCGCAAGTTAACGCGTTATTTCGGATGCCGGCAAGAACGCGAAAGCAGGTTTATAGGATGTATGAGCTTGGCGATGGTGCCATAATGCACGCTTTGCGATGTCTTTCGTATTCTGAGGACTACAGGGCATATTGCCGTGGCATAAATGCATTCATCGGTCAATCACGTGTGAGCGTCCATCCACATGTCCCTATTTCCCACACATGGTTTTGGTGTACTACGCGACCGTAATTTCACTTTCTATCTGCTGGCCCGTTTGCTGGCGACCATCGCGGTGCAGATGCAAAGTGTGGCGATAGGTTGGCAAGTCTATGCGCTGACGCACAACGTATTCGATCTTGGTCTCATTGGGTTGGCGCAGTTCGCGCCTTTTCTGATATTGATTCTACCGGCTGGCCAACTCGCCGATCGTTTCAACCGTCGCAACATCATAGGCTTGTGCTTCTTGCTGGAATTCACCTGCGCGCTGTTGCTGCTGGCATTTACCTTGAGCGCTACGACGGTGGTCTGGCCGGTCTTCGCGGTGCTGGTGTTGTTTGGCTGCGCGCGCGCTTTCACCATGCCTGCCGAGCAGGCTGTCCTGATGAACATCGTATCGCCGGAGCGCTTCAGCGAAGCGGTGGCACTCAGCTCCTCGTCCTTCCATGTTGCGATTATTGCCGGTCCGACCTTGGGCGGCTTGCTCTATCTGGCAGGTCCGCAGACAGTTTACTCGGTAGTGGCCATTCTGCTGGTGGTGGCTGTGCTGCTGCTCTCGATGACGCGTGCGACCTTGCAGGCGACTCATCGCGGTCCATCCAATTGGCATACCGTATTGGAAGGGCTACGGTTCGTGTGGTCGAAACCAGCTGTGCTGGGAGCCATTTCGCTGGACCTCTTCGCCGTTCTTTTCGGCGGTGCGGTGGCGCTGCTGCCGGCCTTTGCGCACGATGTGCTGCACGTCGGTCCGACCGGTCTCGGTTTGCTGCGCACGGGGCCCGGCATCGGTGCCGCGCTGACGGCGGTGGCGTTAGCTTCGGTGCCGATCAAGCGCCATGTGGGACGCTGGATGTTCTGTGGCGTGGCCGTGTTCGGTGCGGCGACGATCGTCCTGGGATTGACCAAGAGCTTCGCCGTGGCGCTGATCGCATTGATCGCGATGGGTGCGGGCGACATGGTCAGTGTATTCATACGGCATATTCTCGTGCAGTTCGAAACGCCGGATGCCATCCGTGGCCGGGTCAGCGCGGTGAATGCCGTGTTCATCGGAGCGTCGAACGAGCTGGGCGAATTCGAATCCGGGGTCACGGCAGGGTGGTTTGGTTTACTGCCCGCCATCATTGTCGGCGGTGTGGCGACACTTGTCGTGACAGCGTCGTGGGCATGGGGTTTTCCGGTGCTTCGGCGCATGGACGCATTTCCGCATTTGAAGGACGCTGGGGAGAACAAGAACGCCGCACCGGACGTCGCCGAGACCGCGAAAGCATCCCAATCCCGATGAGGAACGAGCAATGAACGATCGATCCAAACGCGATCAATCCAACTCCG
>DASUGV010000119.1:0-4518 GCA_036273835.1 Rhodocyclaceae bacterium | reverse complement strand
GCGCGCATTCTACACATCCACTTCGCACCGTCAAGAACTATTAATGCGCTGCACAAGCAACCTGCATTGCAATGCCCAACAACCAGCGCAAAAATGCAAAGAGGCAAGATTATGTACGCTAGGAATATTTAGGTCAAGGCTTGTGACACTTTTACTTCATAAGATTCACGCTGTCTTAAGACAACGAAACACGTGCAAATTTTCGCTTTCCAACCTGCAATACAACTGTCGTTCCAGAACTCAACACGAAACCTTTGTCACTCACTTTTTCGCCGTCGGCGCGGACGCCTCCACCATCGATCATACGCATCGCTTCAGACGTGCTTGCGACAAGGCCAGCTTGTTTAAGTACCTGCGGAATGGGCCCAGCAGGCAGCGTTATTTCGGGCATTGATTCAGGTATCTCGCTACGCTGAAAACGCGCCACGAAATTGCTCATCGCATATTCGCCTGCTTGCTGCCCGCCATGGAATCGACTGACGATTTCCTTCGCTAGTTCAAATTTTATGTCGCGTGGATTTCTGCCATCTTCCACTTGTCGTTTCATCACCGCAATTTTTTCGGCGCTTTCAAACGATAATAAATCGAAATAGCGCCACATGAGTGTGTCTGAAATTGACATGAGCTTCCCAAAAATTTCATCCGGTGATTCGCTTATGCCAATGTAATTATCAAGCGACTTGGACATCTTGTTGACGCCATCCAGACCTTCCAATAACGGCATCATCAAGATGACTTGGGGCGACTGGCCGTAATGCTTCTGCAGTTCTCGACCGACAAGCAAATTGAATTTCTGATCGGTACCGCCCAACTCGACATCGGCACGCATAGCGACGGAGTCGTAGCCTTGACACAACGGATAGAGAAATTCGTGGATGGCAATCGGCTGATTGCCTACGTAACGCTTTGCAAAATCATCGCGTTCGAGCATGCGTGCAACCGTATGTTGCGCCGCCAGCTTGATCATGCCTGCGGCACCTAATGGATTCATCCAAACAGAGTTGAAGCAGATTTCAGTGCGCTCTCGATCGAGAATCTTGAATACCTGCTCCTGATACGTTTTGGCGTTTTCTTGAATCTGCTCGACAGAGAGCGGAGGACGCGTCGCATTCTTCCCAGTCGGATCACCAATCTGGCTCGTAAAATCGCCGATCAGAAACATGACGTGGTGACCCAATTCTTGAAAGTGGCGTAGCTTGTTGAGCAACACAGTGTGGCCCAGATGAAGATCGGGCGCCGTTGGGTCAAAGCCCGCTTTGACCCGCAATGGACGGCCTGTTTTCAGTTTTTCGATCAAGTCGGCTTCTACCAGCAATTCTTCGCTGCCGCGCTTGATCAACGCAAGCGCATCATTCCATGCATTCATGAGCAACCTCGTAGACTTCGATTCTTTAGATTTTTTACCTGACGCAGCCGCAACTTGTAACCGCAAATAAAAAGGCGCCACGCAGGCGCCTTTTTATTTTGTCTCACAACGCGTCAAGCGGAGAAGGACGAGCCACAACCACACGTCGATGTTGCATTTGGGTTACGAATGACGAATTGCGAACCTTCAATGCCTTCGGTGTAATCGATTTCGGCGCCTACCAGATATTGATAACTCATTGCATCGATCAACAAATTGACCCCGTTCTTGCTCAGTACAGTGTCATCTTCGTTGGTCTCTTCGTCAAAAGTAAAACCGTACTGAAAACCGGAACAGCCTCCACCGGACACGAAAACGCGCAGCTTCAGGTCCGGATTGCCTTCTTCGTCGATCAACTCCTTGACCTTGTTGGCTGCATTGTCGGTAAAAACAAACGGATCGGGCATTTCGATCACGGCATTCATGTGATGTACTCCTAACAACAATTAAGCACCAATTATCAAACTTGGGGCAAAAAGCGTCAATTCAATAGCCTTGAGCCCACATGTTCCACTGAATCCACCCAAATCACAAACGAAAACGCCTCGACGGCGCGAGGCGTTTGGCGCTTAACGAAATTGTCTTCAGGCATTCGACGCGGTATTTCGCGCCGCCAGCTTCTCCTTAATACGCGCCGATTTTCCGGAGCGATCGCGCAAATAATACAATTTTGCGCGCCGTACATCGCCACGGCGCTTGATTTCAATGCTTGCGACGAGCGGCGAGTACGTCTGGAACGTACGTTCCACGCCTTCACCGGAAGAAATCTTGCGGACGATGAAATTGGAATTCAGGCCGCGGTTACGCTTTGCAATAACAACGCCTTCGTAGGCTTGCAAACGCTCGCGCGTACCTTCCTTGACTTTCACTTGCACGACGACGGTGTCACCGGGTGCGAAATCGGGAAGAGTCTTGCCCAAGCGAGCAATTTCTTCTTGTTCAATTTGTTGAATCAGGTTCATGCGCGTAGCTCCAGTTAATAGTCAACGACTCGTTGGTTCGAGCCTTGCATGCAGAGCAGATCGCCATCTGTTACATGCGTTTGTCATAACCAGAATATTAAGATTCTGGCTTTTGTTCCCGCTTGAACTCTTCAAGCAGAAGCATTTCTTCGCGATTGAGTATCCGGTCTATCAAGAGATCCGGACGCCGCAACCAAGTTCGGCCTAACGCTTGTTTCAAGCGCCAACGGCGGATTTCCGCGTGGTTACCGGACAACAGCACTGCGGCCACCCGCTCGCCTGCGTATTCTTCCGGCCGCGTATAGTGCGGACAGTCCAGCAAACCTGCGACAAAGGAATCCTCGACTGCCGATTCTGCATCGTTCAGCGCCCCCGGCAATTGCCGTACGATGGCATCCATCAGCAGCATCGCTGGCAATTCACCGCCGGAAACGACGAAATCGCCAATCGAAATTTCTTCGTCCACACAACGGTCGATCAAGCGCTGATCGACACCTTCATAACGTCCGCATAACAGCGTCAGCGCGGATTCTCCCGCCAGACGCACCACCGCCGCATGATCAAGCGGCCTACCTTGTGGCGACAGATAAATCACCCGTCCGGCGCAACCTGCCTCGGCTATTTGTACTACCTTTGCCGCAGCAACCGCTTGCGCAAGCGGTTCGGCCAACATCACCATTCCAGGACCGCCACCGTACGGTCTATCGTCCACCGTGCGATGCGCATCCTCGGTATAGTCGCGAGGATTCCAGCAATGCAAATGCCATAAACCGCGTTCGTACGCACGACGCGAAATACCATACTCGCGCAGCGCCGAAAACATTTCGGGAAACAACGTGATCACGTCAAAACGACGCTGCCCGATGGACGCCTCGTTTCTCTCTGTCATCACGCTTTTACCAATCCACGCCCCACTCGACCCGAATTTCACCTTTTTCCGGATCGATCTTTTGCACGTAAGCGCTCACAAAAGGAATCAAGCGCTCCACTTCACCATCCACCACATCAAGTACAGCATGCGCGCCTGTTTCGATTAGTCCGCGTACGACACCGAGCGTCACATCTTGATGATTCACCACACGCAGCCCGGTCAAATCATTCCAGTAATACTCGCCTTTCGACGGTGCGGGCCACGTTTCGCGCGGTGCGGCAACGAACAAACCTTCTATGCTTTCGGCATCCGAACGGTTGTCCACGCCCTCAAATGCGACCACAATTCCCTTGCCATGCAATTTGCATCCTCGCAGCGGGTACTGTTTCCAGTCGACCGGATCGACCGACTCGGGCTTGGTGCCCAGCCACCACTGCGGCATCTTTCCAAGCGCCAGCGGATCATCGCCGAAGTGATGAAATTTCAACCAGCCATTGACACCGTAAGGGACGATCAAACGTCCCAATACAATCATGCTTGCTTGGCTTTAGCCGCGCGCTCGTCAGGCAGTCGCTGCAGTCTTGGTGTGTTGCTTCACCAGACGTTCGACGGTTGGCGACAACTGAGCACCGTTCTGTTTCCAGTAAGCCAAACGTTCTGCATTGACTGAGAAACTGCGCTCAGGTCCCGAGGCAACCGGATTGTAATAACCCACGCGCTCGATAAAGCGACCATCGCGACGATTGCGTGAATCGGTCGCAACAATGTTGAAAAAGGGGCGATTCTTGGCGCCACCGCGTGCAAGTCGGATTACAACCATGGCAGTATCCTGTACCGAATTCGGAAAAAGCCGTGGATTGTAGGTTAAAAACCCAAGAGACTCAAGGACATCGACACGGCATCCGCCGATCGACGCCGGCATCGCAGCCGTTTCCACACCATGCGCCAACAAAATCGGCACTCGGCATCGCAGCCCGCTTGCAATAGAATGTGGGATCAGAGCCTGTTCCCGGTCATATTGGCGGTGCCATATTAAGCGGGATGGGTTCAGGAACGGACAATGATTCCAATTAGCGCATACACCATGCCTGTCGGCTCTCTCTCAAATAGTGATGCAACCGGCGTAATCATCGACTGGCTGACTTCGCAACCTTCGCTCGACATTGCGGATGAAACGCGCTCGCTCGGTCAGCATCTCGAAGCGCTATATGCACCTGGCATTTCCGGGGCTCAATTCCATCGCTGTATCGAACTTTTCTACAGCCGCGCCGTACGCTTGT
>DASUGV010000118.1:0-5754 GCA_036273835.1 Rhodocyclaceae bacterium | reverse complement strand
GCCCAATGGTCCGATCGCCACGCCCAGTCCGAACACGATCAAGACCAGAATGAAGACAACGCCGCCCAGCGGCCGGATGCCTGCCCACACCGCGCCGAACCAGAAATAGAGCGGTGCACTGATGAGCACGGTGATAGCTAGCAGCAAAAGGCAGCGATGCGATTTTCGAAGGAGATGGTCGCCTGCGAGTTCGTTCGGGCGAGCACGCGGGAATATATGCATATTGACTAAATGTCGTAACTCAAGCTGAGGGAGCGCGAACGCATGGCAAGAGTTTATCTCTCTCACGATTTGGATGCTTGGCGGGATGCGGCAAAACGAAGCCAGCGCTAAATTCTCAGTACGCCGCCAACCAACGCTTGCGCTTGTTCCAGCCTGGTCACCGTTGGGCGCAGATCGAGACTGATGCTTTTAGCAAGCTGTTTGGCGCGGTCGCGCAATTGTACCGCGCTGACTTCTACCGCTTCGCCGCGTGCGGCAAAGGCAATGACGTTGCCCGTATCGCAAGAAGGAAAGGCGAGCGCGCGACTGTCGAATGCCTTCGACAATCTCTCCAGCATGGGCCGATATTTGCGGTTGCGGCCGAACAGGTTGATGGCGATCAATCCGCTTTCCGAAAGCCGTGCTGAACAGGCCTGGTAGAAGGGCAGCGAATCGAGCGCGCCGACGCGTGCGTTCTCGTCGTAACCATCGACCAGGATGTAATCATAGTAGGGGCCTGGCTCCGCAATGAAATTCGCGCCGTCGTTCAAAACGATGTCCAATCGTTTGTCATTTTCTGGCAGCTTGAAAAAATGCCTGGCTGCGGAGACTACGGCCGGTTCGATTTCGACGACGGTAATTTTTGCCTGAGGTAGTTTCCAGTAACAGAACTTGGCGAGCGATGCGGCGCCGAGGCCGATGAGCAAAATGCGGTGTGGCCACGGATCGAGATCGCGCATCAACAAACCGGCCATCATCTCCCGCGTGTAATCCAGTTCCAGATCGAGCGGACGTTTGATCCGCATCGCGCCTTGTATCCAGTCGGAGCCGAAATGCAGATAACGGACACCGTCTTCTTCTCTGATGTCGATTGGGGTGGTTGCCATATCAATTCTGGACAAAAGGGCAGCTTGCACAAAGCACGAGAGCATATGAGCTAAAAAGACAAAAAACAATTATTGGTGATCGTAAACACGACGCCGAGAATCGACAGGGAGATTCGATGACCATCGCTACTACGTACAAGAGGCTGCCATGAGCTCACCATTTGACGACGCATTCGAGGAGTTGATCGGCAATGAGGGCGGCTACAGCAATAACCCGAACGACCCGGGTGGCGAAACGATGTGGGGCGTGACGTTGCGTGTGGCGCGTGCTCACGGCTATCAAGGGCCGATGCGCGATTTGCCGCAGGACACTGCCAAACAGATCGCCAAGGCGGAATATTGGGACAAGTATCAATGCGATAGCTATGACGTTCGCATTGCATTCGAGATGTTCGACGCCGCATACAACGGCGGATTCCCGGTTAAATGGCTACAACTCGCGGTCGGTACGAAGCCGGACGGTCAGCTCGGTCCGCAAACGATGGCGGCCGTCAAGCAGGCAAGTCCGATTGGTGTCGTCGCACGCTTTAATGCTTACCGCATAACTTATTACACTTCGCTCAGGACTTGGCCGGACTTTGGCCGTGGCTGGGCAAATCGCATTGCACATAACTTACTACTGGGAGCGAAATAATGGATCCGATCACCATTGCAATGGGCCTGGCGACACTTGTACCGGACGTACTCAAGTGGCTCGGCCACGACAATGCGGCGCAGTCGGCCCAAAAAATCGTCAGCATCGCGCAGCAAGTGACCGGCACGTCATCGGGCGAGGAGGCATTGGCTGCTGTGAGAAATAATCCCACGTTGGCGTTGCAGTTGCAGCAAGAACTCGACCGCAACAAGGAAGAACTCGCGAAGATCGGACAGGCGACGGAGCTCGCTGAGATTCAGGCCGACAGCACGAACATCGTGGCGGTGAATACGACCATGCGCTCCGAAGACGGCTCGGAGCATTGGCCAACCTACAGCTGGCGTCCCTTCATTGGATTCTGTTTCGGATTTGCTTTACTGATCTGCGTACTCGTCGTAGCGATCGCTTATATTTCCGTGATGCTCGATCCGACAAAGGCAGCATTGCTCGACAAGCTGCCAGCCTTTTTGACATCGATGTCGGTTTTATTGGCGATACCCATGCCGGTGTTGGGTATCGCGTCCTATTTCCGCGGCAAGATGCAGGCGGATCCGGATGTGCAATCCGATCCTCGCGGTTAGGATCTTTGTTACGAGGCAAAACCCTTTTCAGTTGTCATACTTCCCTGGCTGTGATTACACTTGGCGCTTCGTCATGCGGAACGCCGTTCGGGTAACTTCCTTCCGGCGATAAGGCACCGGCTTTGACGGAGTCGCGGGACGGCTCACTATTGTCATATGGCCGGGCGCCCGGTTCAGTCAACGAAATAAAAATATAAAGGGAGTCGCCATGACATCGGAATATTCGCGCACTTCGAGCGTGGCGGTATCCGGTTCAAGACGGGTTGCGATCATCGCAGTTCACGGCGTGGCCGATCAGCGGCTTGGCGATACGGCGCAGACTCTCGCCGAACTGCTCGTCGCGCAGACGCCCAATAATGCGGACTATGCGCCTGGCATCATCGATGATGTCATTCTGCAGGTTCCTCCGATCGAACCTCTTGCATCGAGAACGCAAGCATCCATTACCGGCGCGATAAGGAAAGCACGCAAATACTTCAGGCAATCGCTGGGATCGGACTTCGTCCGGCACGATCATGCGACTACCAATGACAAGCGTGCCTTGAGAGGTAACGGCCCCCTGACGCCAGGAGCGGATTTCACCGACTATTTGCTGAACAGGGCAAAGCAGAACCACATGCCGGCGGATACTTACACCGTTCCGCGCGTGAGCTTGAATCGCAGCGCTGCGGGCGTGTCCCGAAAAGTGGACATTTACGAAATGTACTGGGCCGATCTGTCGCGTCTTTCCGGCAAGGTACCGCGCATTTTGACGGAGCTGTTTACGCTGCTGTTCCGACTATCGACGCTTGGCCGCGACACAGTGCAAGCTGCCGCGGCCGAGTACCACGACAAACCATCGTGGACATGGCTGAGCCGCTTACAAACCGCTCTTGATTGGGCCTACTCGCGTTTGTTGGCGTTGCTGTTTCTGCAACTCGTCATGCTCGCATCGGTCTTCGTACCGCTCGGTTTGGTGTCGGATCAAACGGCACTTGTCCATCGCATACTCGCCGTGGTGCTCGGGGCCGGCGCGTTGCTCGGCATTGCCTATCTTTGGCGACGCTTCATCGTGGCGGCGGCTTCGGGCTTGGCGTTAGGTGTCATCCTGTGGAAGTGCGCAGGCGCGGCGCCGGAGATCATTGGCGTGGTGTGGTTGATTGTGCTGTCGATTATTTATGACAATTGGCTTAAAATTTGTGCTGAGAGATTTCGGCTCGTGCGTACCGTAGGATGGATGCTGTGGGGGCCTCTTCTGCTGGTGCTCGCCGCTCAAGCATGGATGCATATGTCATCGGACATGACTATGTGGGTCACTGCGGCGCTACGCGGCGTGGAGTATGTATTGGTTGCCATGGCGATTTGGTGGATCGTTGCCGGTGTCTTGCTGCCCGGCTGGATGGTGGCCGGCATTCTGGCGGGCCGCCATGGCTTTCATGCTCGTGCCAGCGTTGCCACCGGAAGACTGGCTCTCGTTGTTTCGCTGGGTTTCTTTCTCGCGCTGGCAATGTCGGCGTGGGCTCTGGCGAGCAAGGGATTGACGCAGGCGATCAAAAGCTTCGCCTATGATCCAGAGATTTTCAAAGTTGCCTGTAGTGTCGGACAAAAATGCATATCGCATGCCGACGAGTTTCTGAACGACCGCTTTGCGGCCAGCACATCGATGTTCTCGCTCATCGCCGTGCTGCTACTGTGCCTGGTCGCGTATCTATTGATTACGTTTGTGCCTAGCGTCTTGTCGGAATTGAAAGCGACCAAGGACAAATCGGAACGGCTAGGACGCTGGCTTACGAATGGATATCGCTGGCTGGATTTCGGGATTGCAATCGTGGTTTTCACAGGGGTGCTCTGCTCTCTCATCGTCGGCTTGCAGTTCTTGAGTTCGGGTATGCATATGCACTGGCCGGTGCTGCCCGATATGCTGAGAGGTGTGGTGGACAGGTGGCGCATGCTATCGAGCAACTTGCTCGATCTGATGGTTTACACCGCTGCGTCGGCGACGCTGGCTTTTTCCGGCATTGGCGGGTGGTTGTCCCGGCATGTTCCGGCGTTACGTGCGCCCTTGGATGCAGCGCTCGACGTGGACAATCACTTTCGAGAATTTCCGAGCCGGGCGATTCCGCGAGCACGAATATTTTCGCGCTACGTAGCTTTGCTGACTCATGTCAGCAGGCAGGGCTATGACCGTATTGTCGTAGTCTCTCACAGCCAAGGCACGGTGATCAGCGCCGAGCTTTTCCGTTACATGAAAGAGCGTGCGGCAATCAATCCAAATGATGCTGTCGGCATGATCTGGAAGAATATCCGCAATAAATTACGACTGTTCACGGCCGGGTCTCCCTTGCGGCAGCTTTATGCGGCGCGTTTTCCCGTGATGTACGATTGGGTGTTGAGAGAGAACCAGGCCGACGTGATGGGTCCGCTGCCCGGCGATGTCGGCGTGGATGTCTGGGTCAATGCTTATGCCACCGGGGATTATGTCGGCCGTTGGATTTGGTCGCGTGGCGCGAATCCTAAGGCCGATAATATCTGTTCGCAAATCGACAGCGGCCCGCATGGTCAGCAGAAATACGAGCCGGAATTCGGTCTGCCGGTCAAGCCGTTCACATCGCCCATCGCGCTGGATGTTTGTCTGGGAGCGGGCGCTCACACCCATTATTTCGACAAGGACAACGGTAAGGTTGCACCGAAGGTGGCGGCGCTCGTCGATGCGCTTGTCATGAGTTGAACGCGAGTTGCTTCTCCGCCCAATTTTTAAACGCCTTTCTTCAGCTTGTATAAGACTTCGAGCGCTTCGCGCGGGCTCATGCTGTCCGGGTCCAATTCGCCGAGCAAGGTCAACGCCGGATGGCTCGGCATGGCGGGTTCGGGTATCGGCAATGCGGCGAAAAGATCGTCTTGCGAGCCGCCGCTGATCTCCCGGTTCTCCAGCGCGCGCAATCGGCGTTTGGCGTCGCGTACTACGCTGGCAGGAATGCCCGCGAGTGCGGCAACCTCGATACCGTAGCTTTGCGAGGCGGGACCTTCTTCGACGGCATGCAAAAAGACGATGCTGTGACCGTGCTCCACGGCGCCCAGGTGGACATTGACGCACTCTGGGTATTCCTGGCCGAGTCGCGGGAGTTCGAAGTAATGCGTGGAGAACAGCGCGTAGCTGCGATTCTTGTCGAGCAAATGGCGGGCAATGGAAAATGCCAATGCCATGCCATCGAAAGTGGACGTGCCGCGGCCGATTTCGTCCATCAGCACGAGGCTCTTATCCGTCGCACCGTTGAGGATCGCGGCGGCCTCGGTCATTTCGACCATGAAGGTGGAGCGGCCCGACGCTAGATCGTCCGATGCGCCGATGCGCGTGAAGATCGCGTCGACCGGACCGATCCTGCAATGCGCGGCCGGCACGAAGGCGCCGCAGTGCGCCAGCAAGACGATGAGCGCAACCTGGCGCATGTAAGTCGATTTGCCGCCCATGTTC
>DASUGV010000117.1:0-2209 GCA_036273835.1 Rhodocyclaceae bacterium | reverse complement strand
TGACGGTCGGCGTGACGAACGTATTCTGTTCGCCGCTATCACCCGTCCGCAAATGCTGGAGCCCTGGCTTCAGGCATTGCGGACACAGGAAGCCGCAGTCAGCGCGATCTACACCGTACCGCTGCTTACTCAGCAACTACTCAGCGGCATGCGGCCCGGCAGTCCACGCGGATTGATCCTGGCATTGTCATCGGCAGGCATACGCCAGATTTACTTCGAGGAAGGCAAACTACGTTTCTCGCGCTTGTCTCCGCGACCCGAGACACCTTTCTCGCACTGGGCGCCCGATTGCCTGCGTGAAGCGCAGAAAACCTATCAATATCTGAGTGCGCAACGCTGGCTTGCGCGCGGTAGCCGTCTGCCGGTGTGGATCGTTCTGCACGAGAAAGATCGCGCGTCGGTCATGGGCGAACTCGTATCCACCGATAGTCTCGAATTCCACACCGTAGATTTATTGGTACTCGCGCAACGTTTTGGCATGCGCGAACATCTCGCCAGTTCCGATTGCCGTCCATTACTTATGCGAATGGCATTACGCGAACGGCGCGCGCCGCAATTGGCACCAAAAATCGACCGCTACTTTTTCCGTCTGTGGCAAGCGCGCACCGCCATTCTGACCACTGGCGTACTCAGTTTTACGCTCTGCACCCTGGTCGCAATCAAATATCATTTGGATGCGCGCAATCGCCAGCAGGAAGCCGCGCAGACCCGGCTAGATACGCAGTTCGAAACCAGCCGCTACCAGCAGCTCATTGCCAGTCTGCCCGCCATGCCAACGTCGCTCGATACGCTGCATGACGTTGTCAATGGTTTCGAGCGCACCGCGCAGGCACGCACCGATCCGCAACTCGCGCTCGAGAAACTTTCGCACGCGCTGGATCGTTTTCCAGATATCGAAGTCAACCGCATCGATTGGTTCGAAGGCAATGGACAGGACGGCGCTGGCAGCAATGCGCCAACGAATGTGGCGAGCGACGCGGCGCGCAATGCCACGACGAGTCAACCTGCAACCAAGCAAACCATACAGCTCGACGCTCAACTGCCGGAAGCTGCCGCTGCGGACCCACGCGCCGCCATTGCGCGTATCCGCGATTTCGCCGACGAGTTACGTAAGCAATCGGGCGGAGAAGTGTCGTTGATCAAACAACCCTTCGACATCGGCTCCGACAAGACGCTGAAAAGCGACACCGAGACAGTGCGCAAACATCCCGAATTCCAACTGCGTCTGACACTATCGGATACCGCGCCATGAACGGCATCGCATCGCGCTATCTAGGCTGGAGTCTGGTACTGGCATGCGTGCTGGTCACTGCCGGCAGCATGCTGATCGCGCTGAGTCATCGCGAGTTGCAAACCAAGCGCGCCGAATTCGAGCAGGCGTCCAGCACCATTCATGAGCTACGAGAACGTTACCAGCGCACAGCCAGCGATGAAGCCACCATTCGCGCCACCATCGGCCGCTTCAACGGCTTGTTGCAGCAAGGCTTGATCGGACCCGAGAATCGCCTCGATTGGGCCGACGAACTGCGCGCCATACGCGACACCCGCCGCATTCCGAAGATAGAGTTCGAATTGGTGCCGCAGCGCGTGCTATCCCCTCTCGATTCGCGTGGAGAGTACACTCTCACCGCCAGCCAGATGAAGCTGCAAGCTGGACTGTTGCATGAAGGCGATTTGCTGCGATTACTGGCGGATCTGCGCAACACGCGTGGCGCACTGGTCGTACCACGCAGTTGCGACCTCGAGCATGCAACACCTTCGCACGATAATGACGATAGCATAACGCTGCAAGCGCATTGCGCGCTGGACTGGATCACCATCCAGCAGAACACTTTGACGGATCAGGTCACGGCCAACAAACCATGAGCATATCTTCTCGCACTGTCGCGCTGATACTCGCTACCGTGGTCCAAAGCGCCGTGGCGACCAGCACCATGGCAGCCAATCCAGACGAATCACTCGGACGCCTTTTCTACACGCCGCAAAGACGTGCCATCCTCGATGAACTGCGTAGCCGCAACGTGCGCATCACACCAGAACAACAAGCCGACAGCGTACGCCTCGACGGCATTGTCCACAGTTCGAACGGACACAACACCGTATGGATCAACGGCCAATCACATCACGACAAACCTCCCGTCGAAAGTCTTGGCGATCGATCGGCGCGCGTTTTTTCCGGTAATGGACACAGCGTGGAAGTGAAGGTTGG
>DASUGV010000116.1:0-3400 GCA_036273835.1 Rhodocyclaceae bacterium | reverse complement strand
CACATCAAAATCGTTCGACATACCCATCGACAGCGTATCCATATCGACACCGGTCTGGCAGATAGCGCTGTCGCGCAGTTCGCGCAACAAGCGAAAGCGGCTACGCAGCAGCGTCTGGTCCGCAGTCGGCTCCGGAATACACATCAAGCCTCGCAATTTCAATCGCGGCAATACCGCCACTGACGACACCAATTCGTGCAATGCACTTGGCATTATTCCGCTCTTGCTGGCTTCGCCACTGACGTTGACCTGCAAGCAAACCTGCAGAGGTGGCAGATGCACATCACGTTGCTCCGCCAAACGTTGGGCAATCTTCAACCTGTCGATGGCGTGCACCCACTGGAAATGCTGTGCGATCAGCCGCGTCTTGTTGCTTTGCACTGGCCCAATGAAATGCCATTCGAGTCCCACCAAATCGGCCAGCGCACCAAGCTTATCTATCCCCTCTTGCAGGTAATTCTCACCGAAGGCCCGTTGGCCGGCTGCTACCGCCGCACGCACATCTGCAATTGGCCACATTTTGGAGACGGCAAGCAGGCTAACTTCGCCCGGCTTGCGTCCCGCTTCCCGCTCAGCGGCGGAAATACGGGCACGAACTGCTTGCAGGTTAGCCGCAATGCCCGGCATATAATCAGCTCACTGGATTTAATTGGCTTCCACTCAACTTCGGCGTCGTTTCGCCGAAGAGTATAACAGCCCGACTCCTACGCCTCCGCCTGGGGTCTTCTCTCAACTTTATGCGCCGAGCCCCCTATGGATATTACCGAGTTGCTTGCGTTCTCCGTCAAAAACAAAGCTTCCGACTTGCATTTATCAGCCGGACTGCCACCAATGATCCGGGTCAATGGCGATGTGCGCCGTATCAATCTGCCACCGCTCGAGCACAAGGATGTTCATTCCATGGTGTATGACATCATGAATGACGGTCAGCGCAAACAGTACGAAGAATTTCTGGAAACCGATTTTTCGTTTGCGGTACCCAACCTGGCTCGGTTTCGCGTCAATGCTTTCAATCAGAATCGCGGCGCCGGTGCGGTATTTCGGACCATTCCGTCGAAAGTCTTATCGCTCGACGAGTTGAATTGTCCGCGCAGCTTCAAGGACATTTCCAATCAACCGCGCGGCATCGTGCTAGTCACCGGACCGACGGGCTCAGGCAAATCGACAACCCTGGCGGCGATGATCGATTACCTGAATGAAAACGAATATGGTCACATTCTCACGATCGAGGATCCGATCGAGTTCGTACATGAAAGCAAGCGCTGTCTGATCAACCAGCGCGAGGTATCGCGCGACACGCTATCATTCTCGAACGCATTGCGTTCTGCGCTGCGCGAAGACCCGGACATCATTCTGGTGGGCGAATTGCGCGATCTGGAAACCATTCGCTTGGCGATGACCGCCGCGGAAACCGGCCACCTCGTGTTTGGTACGCTGCACACCTCTTCGGCGGCCAAGACCGTCGACCGTATCGTCGACGTGTTCCCCGCCGAAGAAAAAGAAATGATGCGCGCGATGCTGTCGGAATCGCTGCGTGCAGTCATCTCTCAAACACTGCTCAAGACCAAGGACGGTACCGGCCGTGCCGCCGCGCACGAAATCATGATCGGCACACCGGCGATCCGCAACCTGATCCGCGAGAACAAGGTCGCGCAAATGTATTCGTCGATCCAGACCGGTCAGCAATACGGCATGCAGACGCTGGACCAGTGTCTGCAGGATCTGGTCAAGCGCAATATCGTTTCGCCCGCAGAAGCACGACCGCGCGCCATGAACAAGGACTTGTTCCCCGGCAATTGAGTTCGTACCGGCCGGCGGCTGCTCGCTCACGCCGACACCGCGAGCGCGTTATGATGGCGCTTGGGATTATTCATTAGGAATGGACTGAAGATGGAACGCGATCAGGCAGTCAAATTCATGAACGACCTCTTGAAGCTTATGGCTAGCAAGAAGGGGTCCGATTTGTTCATTACCACTGGCTTTCCGCCGGCCATCAAGATCGATGGCAAGATCGTGCCGCAATCTAATCAGGTCCTGACGCCACAACATACTGCCGAGCTAGCGCGGTCGATCATGAACGATCGCCAGGCCGCCGAATTCGAAGCGACCAAGGAATGTAACTTCGCCATCTCGCCGTCAGGCATCGGCCGTTTCCGTGTCAACGCATTCGTGCAGCAAGGACGCATCGGACTCGTCGCGCGGACAATTGCAACCAAGATTCCGACTCTCGAAGAACTCGGGTTGCCGGCCATATTGCGCGATATCGCGATGACCAAACGCGGTTTGGTTATTTTCGTCGGCGGCACGGGCACGGGTAAAACCACTTCGCTCGCTGCGCTGGTCGACTATCGTAACGAGCACAGCTATGGCCACATCATCACGTTGGAAGATCCGGTCGAGTATGTCCATCAACATAAGAACTGCGTGGTGACACAGCGCGAAGTCGGCATCGATACCGATTCGTGGGAAGTCGGTTTGAAGAACACATTGCGACAAGCACCTGACGTGATCCTGATGGGCGAAATCCGCGACCGCGAAACGATGGATTACGCCATCGCCTTCGCCGAAACGGGCCACTTGTGTTTGGCGACGCTTCACGCCAACAGTACCAATCAGGCGGTCGACCGCATCATCAACTTCTTCCCTGAAGATCGCCGCCCGCAATTGCTGATGGATCTGTCGCTCAACCTGCGTGCGCTAATCTCGCAGCGCCTGCTACCCATGAAAGATCGCAAAGGCCGCGTCCCGGCAATCGAAATAATGATCAACTCGCCGCTGATTGCCGACCTGATCTTCAAAGGTGAAGTGCATGAGATCAAGGAAGTCATGAAGCGCTCGCGCGAACTTGGCATGCAAACTTTCGATCAGGCCTTGTTCGATATTTTCGAAGCCGATCTGATCACCTTCGAGGACGCGCTGCGCAATGCCGATTCCGTGAACGATCTGCGCCTGCAGATCAAACTCAACAGCAAACACGCTGAAAAGGATCTGATGGCCGGCGTACGCAATCTGGATATTATCTGACCTTGCGGTCGGCGAAGGCATTCACTGCAAGACGCGACGAAAGCTTTTTTGCAGTTGCGGTTTTCAATTTCTCAATTTCTCAATTTCTATTTCCGCCCGCCACCATTCGATATTCCAGCAAACGGCATTCCAAATCGCCGTTCATAAGCACGGTTCGTTTGCTCGCTTTCAAACCAATCAGCTTCGGCAAATCCGGGTCAGCGGTAAGAAAATAACAGCGCCAACCGGCAAAGCGTTTCTTCAACGCATCGCCAAGCTTCGGATACCACACGCTGAGTTCATCACCATTTCCTAGTCGCACGCCATAAGGCGGATTGGTGACGCATACGCCTTCGGCGACTGGAGCTTCCAGTTCGAGCACATCGCGCACAACCAG
>DASUGV010000115.1:0-3551 GCA_036273835.1 Rhodocyclaceae bacterium | reverse complement strand
GTATGTCAGCTTGTCTCCGGCCTTTATCGGATTCAACACACTGGCTTGTGTGACCGGCGTGCTTTCCTGCGCCCAGGTATTGCTGCCAGCGATTGCGTAAATGAGAAGTGCCAAGCCTTGTTTCGAAATTTGTTTGAGCATCATGTGATGTATGAATTTAGTGAAGGAGGCGACAGTCGAATTTTATAACAACTGCATAGAAATGACTCTGCTCCAAAGGGCAGATTGCGTCGGGTGCAATAGATGGGGACATGCACCGGAAAGTAATGTCACATGCTCGTAATAGTGCCCCGCGAACATACAAAGTATTTATTACGTTGGGAATCCATAAAATGAAATCGAGAATTCTGATTCAGGCGCTGCTGGCTGGCGGCATGTTGATGGTATGTCGCTGAGCACTGCGCAAGCCACGTCGCCGACCGGCGTGAAAATCACCGAGTGGATGTACAACCCGCTGGGTAGTCCCGGCGAGTTCGTAGAGTTCACGAATTTCGGTCCGACCGCCGTCAGCTTCGCAGGTTGGAGTTTCGACGACAATACGCGCAGCCCCGGTTCGGAAGATCTGTCTTCCTTCGGTACCGTTGCATCGGGCGAGTCGGTCATCATCACGGAAGCCGCCGCTGCTGGGTTTCGTACGGCATGGAATCTTTCTGTGAGCGTGAAGGTAATTGGCGGCATTACGAACAACCTTGGCTGCGACGACGAAATCAATCTCTACAACAATGCTAATGTCCTAGTTGATCGTCTTACTTTCGGCGACGATACGCTGGGCGGCCCACGCACTCAAGGCAAGTCCGGCGAACCGATCAGCGTTTCCGCCATCGGTGCAAACAGCGTGACGCAATGGAAGCTCTCGACGGTCGGCGATTCGGAAGGTTCGTATGCGTCGATTGGTGGCGACATCGGCAGCCCGGACAAGACCGCATTCGTCGTCGCAGTGCCCGAGCTGCAAAGCTACGCCACGCTGCTGGCGGGCCTCGGCTTTATTGGTGTGGTCACGCAACGCAAGCAACGCAACAAATAATTAATTTGACATAAGTCATCTGTCATTCCCGCGAAGGCGGAATCCACTTCGACCTTCATGCGGTTGATTCAACGTGGTGGAGCGGAAATGACGAATTCAGGAACCGATGCACGCAATTCAAAGAAACCGTTGGTTTATGCCAACAGGCTTTTTTGTTGCTTTGATCAGCTACCAGTATCCTTCGGCGGATTCTGCATAAACCACTCGACGATGCCCGGCATGTCCGGTTCGAACGGTCCTGGCGATGAGAAGTTGAGGACGCCCGCACGAACGCTTCCACGGTTCTTGAAGTCGTGCGTGACGCCGCCGGGCACGAGAACGAAAGCGCCTTTCTTGCACTCGAACCATTCCTCGTCCACGCGGATACTCATGACGCCTTCGATGACATAGAAGAGATCGTCTTCGTCGTGCGAGTGAGGTCCGGGTCCCTGGGTTCTTGGCTCAAGCCACCATTCGGATACCGAATACCGCGACCGGGTTTCCGCTTCGTCCGCCTTGAACACGGCGGAGATGCGGCCCATCGGATATGCGCGTCCTTGCCCTGGCGCGAGCACGATGGGCTTGCGTTGCTTTACGCTTGATTTGCTCATTCGCCACTCCTTTGCGCGATCCGTTCTTCGGATGGCACCACCCGGAGTTTACCGCGTTGCTCCAGCGCATTGCTGGGCCGATTACTTAAGAGGCATGTAAACGTCCGTGATGGCTTCGCTCTCTTTGACGTGCGGACCTACGTTCACGTAGTGGAAGATCAGCGGCTCGCCCGAGAGCGCCTCGCCGCTTTCGGGAAGCCATTTGTCATAGAGGTACGCTGCTGCCTTGTTGTTCATGCGCGATCCGATGTCGCGCGCGCAGGCGCAGCGCATGCGGGGAATGATTTTTTGCACGATGCCGTGGGGATTCGGTTCGACATCGTCCTCGATGGAGAGGCAAAAATCCACGCGATATTTTGCGGGTGGCGATGTTTTTGCATCCGAATAATGCAAGCCGTAGCTGCGATACCTGGCTTGATCGAGAAAGCGCTTTTCCAGCTTCCATGACACCAGCTTAAGTACAGTAGCATGCTCGTTTTGAGGTGGCCCCAAGTGGGTGATCGATGCCACCTTCGTTTCAGGAAAAATCACGATCCGTACGTCCATGGATACCTCTTCGATTGCCGCTTGGAATATTTTGCCATGCTGGCTTCTTTCTGGATTTAATACTTTCGGCGGGCGGGCGGCAACGAAGTGCGTATGTCATCGCGAGCACGGGTACGCGTCCTGTAGAGCGATGGAGCCGGATTCCAACAGAGACTTCAAGTTGGACATGATCTTCGGCCAGCCGCCCGATACCGCCGCGATGAGTTGCGAAGGTTCGCGCTCGATGGAGTGGGTGATGGAGAGCTTGACCGCCGACCCGCTGGGTTCGAGTTCCATCGTGCACAGCGAGTCGCCTTCGGCTTTGAGCTCGGGCTTGTTCTGGTGCCGCCAGCGGATCACCAGGCGCCGTGGCGGTTGAGCCTCGACGATCTCGCCGGCGTCGGAAATAATGCCATCGGGATGCACCATCTTCCACGCAGATCCCACCGTCCATTCGCTGTCGCAGTAAGTGCCGAACCAGTACTGCTTCATGAATTCCGTATCGTCGGTCAGCGCCGACCACAGTTTCTCCGGCGTGGTGCGAATGTACGTCACATAAACAAAAGTCGATTTACTCATTTGCTTTCTCCAGTCTTCGTTTCAGGTCGTTGAGCGCCTTCAGGCGCGGTTTCTCAAACTTGGCAATCCAGCGCTCGTAGATTTCCTGCAAAGGCACCGGATTGAGGAAGTGCAGCTTCTCGCGCCCGCGACGCACGCTGGCCACTAGATTCGCGGCTTCGAGCAGATCCAGGTGCTGCGTCACGCCCTGGCGCGTCATGTCGAGGTGCTCGCACAATTCGTTCAAGCTCTGTCCGTCATGTGCGTGCAACACATCCAGCAACTTGCGCCGACCAGGATCGGCCAGGGCTTTGAACAACAGGTCAGGATCGTCGATGCGCTTCGCCATAGATATCTAAAAGGCAAGTATTTGCTTGCATGAATAATAGGCAAGTAAATACTTGCATGTCAAGAGGTTTTTTAAAGGGGTAGTGCGGAGCGGGCAATCGTTATATCAGGTAGGTTGGGCTGAATGAAATGAAGCCCAACATTGTGTCGTTCCCAAACATTCAATGTTTCTGGCAGCGAAGTCGCGTCAGTGCCAGCACGCGGGAACGCTTAAATGCAGCTACGTGGCCATGTAGTAGAGATATTTATACGGCATGAGGCTTTGTATCGTTGATCGTTGGGCTTAATTTCATTCAGCCCAACCTACGCGCTAGTTGGGCAAATCAGCTTCGGCGGCGCGGTGACGCGGCAAGCAATGCAAGAGCTACAGAAATTTCACCATCAAAAAGCCCGCATGTTACGACAGCGGGCTTTTTGTTTTGCGTGACGTTGAGTTGGGCCGTTGAGTCATTTTATGCGTAAAGACATGCCCGCTTTCTTTGGAGGTAACGAAGCTTCAAACCCAT
>DASUGV010000114.1:0-9683 GCA_036273835.1 Rhodocyclaceae bacterium | reverse complement strand
CGCGACGCCATTTCAATGCCAACCGCGCCGAACAAAAAAGGCACCGTGTTGAGATAGGTTTCCAGTATCTGATCTTTGCTGAATGTGCGCTCGATCTTGATCGCGGTAATCATTTCCATGAGTTTGCGATGCAAGGTACGTTGCCGCCCTATTTCGTCAGGAAAAAGATTGCGCGCCAATTGTTGAGTGATCGTCGAACCGCCTTGTACCCGGCCTGCCAGCGTGTGAAACAGACCAGATATCGTGCGTTCGATGTCAATGCCATGATGCCGATAGAAGCGATGGTCTTCGGTGGCGATAAGTGCCTCGATGACATTGGGCGACACATCTTTCAACGCAACCGGCAGTTGTTGCGCGCGACCAAAAACGGCCAGGCGAGTGCCATCGGAGGCGAGCAATATGCTCGGTTGCGGGATATTCACACGTCGCAAATCTTCGGCGCCCGGAGATTCCGCGATCAAATATGCAATATATATAACCGGTAAAGACACGAACAAGCTGACTACGGCTATCAACGCAATCCGAACACCCGCGCGATGGCGTATTGCCCACGATTGCGGTTGTGGCCCGCTGCTTTCTGTACTGGGATTGTTCATGATGCAGTCCTGGATTCAGCATTCGAAAACAGCAACCGCCGTGCCCGACACTTGCAATGCGTTCAAGCATCAGCACACGTGTCTCAGCAACAATCCAAACATGAAAGAAGGGCTGGTAAGGAATACAAGAATCGTAAAACAACGCATTCAAGGCAGTCACGCATAACCGGCTTACTTGGCGTGTGTTTATATCGCCGTCACGGAAACCGCCTGCGAGGATGATTGCTAATGTATTGGCGACGAATCCATGTTTCGGTCGGTCGCGTGCATAGCCGACGATGATGAAGACGCACGGGTCTCGCTCATTTCGGGCTTTTGGGAAAACTGATTGAGAATGTCTTTCCAAAACGAAGACAAATTTGCAACGAGCGGCCTGATGACTGTGACATATTCGAGTATTGTTGGGATGACACCACGATACGCTGGACGATCTATATGATCATCTCGAGACGGCGATCGCGTGGCAGATCCACGCCGGGCGAACTCGCCTGCGGCGAATCCGATTCCCACTGCCCACATCAAGCTTTCTGCCGACGTCATGCGCTGTCGGACACTCTTGCCTAGATGGGTGATGCAAGAATCCACCGACGCTTGACTGACAAGCAGCCGTTCCTCTGCCAGACGTATCTGTTCGACAAGCGACGGCGACCTCAGGCTGGGCTTTTGAAACAAATCCCGCACATCGCTAAAAATTATCACGATGATCCCTCCGAGGCATTTGCATATGTCATTTTCATATCGGCAGTCAACTTCGAAGATGATTCACTCAGACTACGAAGCGTTGCGGGGAAAGCCAGGTAATAACTGCGGCGCCGTATGACTCCATATAACACCAACGCTGCAACCAGATTAGCCAACGCAGCGAGCAGCATTGCGCTGCTCAGCGAAACTCCGCTGTTCACCAATTGCAGCACAGCCGCAGCCACGAGTACCAGCCACGTACTGACGAGCAGAGCAGCGACCATTACGCCCGCTGCGATCATGGTGACCAAACTCTCGCCCGCCAAGCGGGTTTCCAGCGCAGCCAGTTGCAGATGATCACGTACAACGCGGCGCAACGCGTGCCAGAGAATTTTTGTCTCCTCCAGCGCGCCCGGTGTCGCGTTGTCCGAATCAATGGCGGTTTCTGTTCCGCTCGGATCGTGCTTCGCTTCCAATTTGCGTCGGCAACAGGTAAGCGTGAGGATCAGCGTGATGAGCTCAGCAAGCGGCTCAACAGAAACCCTGCCGCGACGGCAATGCCCAATGTGGCAATTGGATGCGCACTGACGTAGCTGCGGGTTTGTCCGAGCAACTTCGCTTGGACATCTTTCAGTTGGTCGCTTTTTGCGCTTAAGGTTTCGGCCGCCTGCGTCGCAACATCAGCGATCCGATCGACCGCTTGATGTGCGCCAGATGCCATGCGATCTACCGCGGGGCGTGCCGCACCGGATACCTTGTCTATTGCTTTGTGGGCACCAGTGCTAGCTTGATCGAAATTGTCTGCTATTTTGCTTGTCGCTTCCATGATAGTTCTCCTAACTCGGGTTAATCGTTACTGAGTCGTTACTAGTCATCACTGCGTTGTGACTGCTTGCATGCTTAGCAAAAATTGATCCCAAGAAATTTCGTGGCAATGCGCGTTAAAAGAGCAACACAAGCAACGCGTCTTTATTAAATCCGATCAGTTGTTGGCCGCCGATTGCGAATTTCTTTCTCTGGTTTCGCCAGGTAATCCTTGCCACAAATCTGCCAATTCTTCCGCATGCTCTTCCTCGACCGCGAGAATGCCTTCAAACATGCGGCGCGTTGTCGGATCATGATCGCCAAGGTATTGAATGACGTCGCGGTAGCTGTCGATGGCGATACGCTCGGCTACCAAATTTTCCTTGATCATGTCTTCAAGACTTGTGCCGGGGACATACTCGGCGTGACTGCGGCTGGTCAATCCAGTCGGTTCGAAATCCGGCTCGCCACCCAACTGGACGATACGTTCGGCAATCTGGTCGGCGTGTCCCAATTCTTCATTCGCATGCACTAGAAATTCGTCGGCCACGCTTTTCGAATGAATACCCTTGGCCATGAAGTAATGACGGCGATAGCGCAATACACATACCAGTTCCGTCGCCAGAGCGTCATTCAACAATTTCAAAACGGTCTCGCGATCGGCGCTGTATCCAGCGGTGACGGCGCCATCAATGACGTGCTGACGCGCTCGTTGCCGCAACGTGTCGACGTTGGTTAGCAGTGAGGTATTGGTCATGGAGATACTCCTTGCTGTTGAAATTATTGAGTCGCCAGGCGTTTGCCGCTATGCGCGATAAATAGATCGAGTCCAAAAAATACGCTCACAAGATCCCAAGAAGCAGCAGGACAAGAATGATGACGACCACCAATCCAAGGCCGCCGCTCGGGCCGTACCCCCAGTTCCGGCTGTGCGGCCAGGCCGGAAACGCGCCTATCAGCATCAGCACCACAATGATCAACAATATTGTTCCGAGTGACATCAGATTACTCCTCGATTGTTAGTTTATATGCATATAGCATTAATTTATTGGGAAGAACCGGCCTTTAGATTACCCTCCCAGTGACATCCGAACGAATGACACCGATAGCGATGGCATGGAACAAACAAACTACCAAGTCGATCGATGAATCGGCGGCGCACCCGGTAGATCGGGTTGTGGCATTTGGGACAAAAATGGTATTGACTGACGCGGTAGCTGGCAGCGTCCTGGGATTGACTGACATGCATTGCCATATTGTCGTCGCCGGTACTAGAAATGATCATTGGCTTGCTTTCCCAGGTGATCATTGACGATCAGGCCAACGGCACTCGGGCTATCGCCAATTTTTTCGAAAGAACAAAGCGCATTTGCAAATGGCATATCGGATCTCCTCGCACTGAACCACCGCACGCGACCAAAAATATTCCTGCGCCGCAATTCGGTCAGTGCGCTGGCGTACAGATGAGCAAGCAGGATGCCCAAACACGCGAAACATTGAGAATGTCTTGTACAAGATTGGCTGTATCAAATTTGCGGGAACCGCCACGCTGCGTCGATTGACTCCGATAAGCGCTTGGATTTGCTATCCAATTAACAAATTCAATGTAATTGTTACGTCGTTGACGTTAACATTGCAGTCCTGATCACGGGATCACCTATAGCGCTCAGCTTCGACGCTGTCTACGATGGATCGCGGTTCGTACTAGGCCGCGAATCATCGACAAGAGCAAATCTTGTGGAAAGATCTGCGAATCTCGGAGATTAAAGTGATTCGCTATTTTCTGGGCGTATCCAATGCGCGGCACGTGACGACGAGACGCCGGATACGTTTTTCAACGCCAGGGTGACATGTCCTCTGGCTACGGAGAGAGGAAGCAAAATGAAGCTACTCAATAAGCTATTAAAAGCATTCGCACTGTTTGCACTTACTGCGTCGTTCAGCGCAGCCAACGCAACGGGTGGCACGATCTGGCTTCAGCAAATCGACAACAACAAAACGCTGGTTGCTGCAACCAGTGTCCGCACCTTTGCGATGGAAGTCAGATTTTGGATGGGTGGCGCTTACCACTACAGCATGTTCACCAAAGCGCTCGATGTCAATTTCCAGGGGACGCACAACATCCTGATCGGCCAATCGACGGCGTCCCTGGTGCCGGATTCGAAAGAATTTTATGCCGATGACGTAGATGGCCTGGCGGGAAATTATTTAAAAATGACAAGCGCCAACAATGATAATTTCAGCTGCGCTCGTAGCGGCGTCGATACACCTTATTGCAACCTCGTCATCACGAATAACTACCCCGGCCTGTCCGACACGGCCTCCATCGTGTATGTCACCGTGTTCTATCAGGACTACAACAACGCGTGGCACACGGAATCCATCAACACCAACTGGAACTTCGGTAGCCGCTATCAAAAACTTCGCTTCTGGCCCGGCCGAGTGACTTCTTGGGTGACGGATGGCGATGGCTATCTGGAGCACGCGTCGAATTCGCCCGGCATGCTGTTCGTCGTTCCCGGCAACACGCCATGACATTCGTCAGCTGACATCCGCCGCCTCGCGCGAACGTCCGAGGCGGTTTATCTATGCGGCATAAATGCCAATCGCATATAGAATAATTACTGGCGAGCAGCCAGGTATTCCGCAAACGCCGCACCTACTTCGGGATGCTTGACACCCAATTCGATTGTCGCTTGCAGATAACCGAGCTTGGAGCCGCAGTCGTATCGCACGCCTTGAAATTCATAGGACAGAACTGCTTCTTCCTGTAGTAACGATGAAATGGCGTCCGTGAGTTGCAACTCGCCGCCCGCGCCCGGTTTGAGATTGCGCAGATGATCGAAAACGCGGCCGGTCAGAATATAGCGGCCAACGACGGCTTGAGTCGTCGGCGCATCTTCGGGTTTTGGCTTTTCCACAATGCCTGTGACGCGGTGAATATCGCCCGCACTATTGTCGGTGCTGACAATACCGTATTGACGCGTATTCTCGCGCGGTACGTTCATGACGCCCAGCACCGAGCAGCGATGATAGTTGTACACCTCCACCATCTGTTCCATCACCGGCTTGAAACCGTCGCCATCGAGCAGGTCGTCCGCAAGCAACACAGCGAACGGCTCGTCGCCGATTACCGGCGCGGCGCACAGCACGGCATGCCCCAGACCCAGGGCTTCAGCCTGACGGATGTAGATGCAGTTGATGCCTTTAGGAATGGTGTCTTGCACGGCCTTGAGCAAATCGGTCTTGCCGCGCATGTTCAATTCCGTTTCCAGTTCGTATGCTTTATCGAAATGATCTTCGATCGCACGCTTGGTGCGACCCGTAACGAAGATCATGTCCGTAATGCCCGCCGCCGCGGCTTCTTCGACCGCATATTGGATGAGTGGTTTATCGACGATGGGCATCATCTCCTTGGGACCCGCTTTGGTAGCCGGCAGAAAACGGCTGCCCAGCCCGGCCACGGGGAATACTGCTTTGCGCACAGGTTTCATTTTTTCTTCCTACCTTGATTTTCTTATAGTTCAAATATTCAAATTCAATAATTGCCGAAATGCTTCCTCGTCCAGCACGGTAATACCAAGTTGTTGTGCTTTTTCGAGTTTAGATCCGGCTTCCTCTCCCGCTACCACATAGTGCGTTTTCTTCGATACAGAACCGCTTACTTTGCCACCCACAGCTTCGACCATCGCAGTCGCTTCATCGCGCGTCAGCGTGGGCAACGTGCCGGTCAGCACAAAAGTCCTGCCTGCGAGCGCGCCGAGCTTACTAGTATCGCGAGCGCCTTCCCCTTCTTCCCACGTCACACCTGCAGCCCGTAGTTGTTCGATCACTTCGCGGTTGTGCGGTTCGGCAAAGAACTGCACGAGGCTTTCCGCCACAACCGGCCCGACATCGCTCACATCCTGCAACTGAATGACATCGGCATTCATCAAAGCATCCAACGAGCCAAAGTGCCGCGCCAGATCCTTGGCGGTCGTCTCCCCGACATTGCGAATGCCCAGCGCGAATATAAAACGCGCCAGTGTCGTTTTCTTGCTGTGCTCTATGGCAGCCAGTAAATTCGACGCCGACTTTTCCGCCATGCGATCGAGATTTGCCAATGCCAACAAACCCAACTTGTATATGTCCGCCGGCGTCTTGATGACATTCGCATCGACCATCTGATCGACCAGCTTGTCGCCCAGTCCTTCTATGTCCAGCGCACGCCGATGCGCAAAATGCAGCAATGCCTGCTTGCGCTGCGCCGGACAATACAAACCACCGGTACAACGCGCCGCGGCCTCATCCGCAGCGCGCACAATAGCCGAGCCGCAGACCGGGCACACTGTCGGCATGACGAATTCGCGTTCTTGCCCAGTACGCCGCTCGACAACGGCCGCTACCACTTCCGGAATCACATCCCCGGCCCTACGCACGATAACAGTATCGCCAATGCGCAAATCCTTGCGACGCAATTCGTCTTCGTTGTGCAGCGTCGCGTTGGTCACCGTCACGCCGCCAACAAATACCGGCTGGAGCCGCGCGACCGGCGTGATGACACCGGTACGTCCAACCTGCACTTCTATATCCTGCAACTCGGTCAATTCTTCCTGCGCCGGATACTTATGAGCGATCGCAAAGCGCGGCGCACGCGACACATATCCCAATGTCATCTGCTGACCCAAGACATTGACTTTGTACACCACACCGTCGATATCGAATGGCAAGCTATCCCGCTGGTTCCCGACCTGGCGATAATACCCAAGCAAACCTTCCGCGCCTGTGACAACTGACCGCAAATCGGTAACAGAAAATCCCCATTCGGCCAGCATTGATAGAGTCTGCGCGTGCGTATTGAGCACGGCGCCGCCTTCGACATCCGCGACGCCGTAAGCAAAGAAACGCAACGGACGCTTGGCCGTCATTTTTGGATCCAGCTGACGCAGACTGCCCGCAGCGGCATTGCGAGGGTTCACGAAAGTCTTTTCTCCGCGCTCGCGTTGACGCTCGTTGAGCGCATTGAAATCGCGCAACAGCATGAGCGCTTCGCCCCGGACTTCGAGTCGCGAAGGCATCGCACCGCCGCCTCGCAGGCGCAGGGGAATGTTGCCGACGGTTCGCAAATTGACCGTGACATCCTCGCCGGTGAATCCGTCGCCACGTGTCGCGCCTTGCACGAACAGGCCGTTGTCATAATGCAAGCTAATTGCTAGCCCATCGAATTTCGGTTCGGCGGCATATTCGACGACGTCGATCCCCAATCCTTCACGACAGCGGCGATCGAACGCCACGATATCTTCGTCGGTGAAGGCATTGCTGAGCGACAGCATCGGCACTCGATGCTGAACCTGAGCAAAGCTACTGCTTGGCGTACCGCCGACACGCTGCGTCGGCGAATCGGAAGTGATCAATTCAGGATGCGATTGCTCCAGTGCCTGCAACTCACGGAACAGACGATCGTACTCGGCGTCCGGCACCACAGGCGCGTCGAGCACGTAGTAAGCATGTGCATAGTGGTCGAGTAGCGCACGAAGTTCCGCGGCGCGCTCGCTTGCTGCACTCATATTTTCAGGAAAACAGGCGTAGGGCGATCTCACCGCCAGCGGGAATGGCTTGCCGCTCCATGTGCTGTTCGAACTGTCCGACCTGATTGCGAATCAGGCCAATGGAACGTTCGCCGAGCGCTACTCGATTGTCATCGACGACATGCCCTTGCAGCGCATCCGCAATGTGGTGAGCAAAGCTGATCATCTTGTCGAGCGCCGAAACCGGATCGGTCACACGCGGCACATCGATCGCCAAAGTAACGCCGTGGGTATGCAAATGGCGTAACTGCTCGGCAGAAAATGCGGCGGCCTCCTGATTGGACAATGTGAACAACGTGCGGCCTTCTTCGTCGCTGGCATAATAACTGCCATCCGCGCGCAACACCATGTTGGCGGCCTCGGCCAGCCCGCGAATCTTGGTGCCCGCAAAGGCGGTGTCCTGAGCAATGACATTGACCGCTATCTGAATATCCACTTCAGAACAAAAACGATCTATCTCGGCCGCATGTTTCATCACATCCAGACGTGCGGGCAAACGCGGCACTGCAAGAAACTGATCGCACAGCAGTTGCATTTGATCGTAGAAACGCTCCAGTTCCTGGGCATTCAAAGCCCCTCGCCGATCCACCAACTGCAGCGCGGCACAAGCTCGATTCAGGCTACCGGGACTCCGTGCATCGAGACTGATCCAGCAATGATCGCTATCGTCCCAACCGAACCACTGCAATGGTTTGGAAATACCTGCAAGCAGCGACTGTTGCGCAATGAATAAGGCTGCCGCCGACACACCTGCCGGCGCTTCCACTGCGACAGCGCAATCGATTGCCTGCATCTCCCAGGGCAACACAGGTTCCTGAGCACGAATGGAACTGCTTTGAGGCGCTTTGGCAGCATTGCGTGGAGGCGATGTACCGCTGGCGGGACTCGGATTTATTTGCCGTACGGAGTTGGTAGGCAATGTCGGTTCCATGCGCCCGCCAGGGGCCGGCGGAATGACTTCTTCCTGATCGCCGTCCAACAATACATCGTGGTGGGTGGAACGAAATACCGTTTCGGCATGCTTGCGCGCCTTGCGCTCCTGCCACAGGTTATAGACCACCAACGCCAGAATGAGCGTGATACCTACACCGATCAAACTGTATTGAAGTTCGTTACCTGGCATATGTCTTCGTCATGCTTCCTTGTGATTCCATTTTAGGCTGCGACGGGCTGTCCTGAAGAGTGCGTCGAGGCGGCCGCTTCTTCCGTGAGTCGGGCCGAAGGCTCAGCCAACCTGAGCGCCTCGTCCATATCCACTTCGACAACGCGCGATACACCTTGCTCCTGCATGGTTACACCAATCAGCTGTTGTGCCAACTCCATCGTAATCTTGCTGTGACTGATGAACACGAATTGCGTGACCTCCGACATGCTTTTGACCATCTTGCAATAGCGCTCCGTGTTCGCATCGTCCAGCGGTGCATCGACTTCGTCGAGCATGCAGAATGGTGCCGGATTCAACCGGAACATGGCAAATACCAATGCAATCGCAGTCAAGGCCTTCTCGCCACCCGACAGCAAATGGATGGAGGTATTCTTCTTGCCTGGCGGCTGGGCGACGATCTGCACGCCCGCATCGAGTATCTCGTCGCCCGTCAAGACCAGCGCCGCTTCGCCACCACCAAACAGCTGTGGAAATAATTCGCCGAAATGTCGATTGACCGTATTGTACGTGCCTTGCAGCTGATCGCGTGTCTCCCGATCAATGCGGCGAATCGCATCTTCGAGCGTATCGATGGCGCGCATGAGATCGTCATTTTGCGCATCGAGGAACTGTTTGCGCTCGCTCGCCGCAGTCAATTCGCTGAGCGCTACCAGATTGACCGCACCCAATTCGGCGATTTCCCGATTCAGTCTCGCCACCTCGCGAGTTAACGCCACCTCTTTGATTTCTGCAAGCTCTTCCGACGTTAGTCGTTTGTCATCGGCCTGCATTTCGGCAAGCCGTTCCATCGCTTGCTGATGCACGAGGGCAGCAGCTTGATGCGTCAAACGAAGATTGTTTACGCGCTCTCTTAACGGCTCCAGCGCACGT
>DASUGV010000113.1:0-2224 GCA_036273835.1 Rhodocyclaceae bacterium | reverse complement strand
GTGGAGGGATGGTGAAAGTACTGGTTCCTGTGAAGCGCGTGGTCGATTTCAATGTCAAGGTTCGAATCAGAGCCGATGGTAGTGGGGTCGATCTGGCCAACGTAAAAATGTCGATGAACCCTTTCGATGAAATCGCTCTGGAAGAGGCAGTTCGTCTGCGCGAGGCGGGTGTCGCCAACGAGGTAGTGGCCGTTTCGTGTGGACTGATGAACTGTCAGGACACGCTTCGCGCAGCGATGGCAATCGGCGCCGATCGCGCCATCCTGGTTGAGACGGACGTCGAACTCCAACCGCTCGCTGTAGCAAAGCTCTTGAAAGCTGTTGCCCTGAAAGAATTACCGCAATTGATCATCCTAGGCAAACAGGCGATCGACGACGATGCCAACCAAACCGGTCAGATGCTTGCCGCGATGCTCGGCTGGCCGCAAGCAACTTTTGCATCCAAGCTCGTTCCGGGTCAGACGCACGTTACGGTCACGCGCGAAGTGGATGGAGGATTGGAAACATTGGAAGTGAGCCTGCCCGCCGTGGTCACCACTGATCTGCGCCTCAACGAACCTCGTTATGCCACGCTGCCCAACATCATGAAAGCCAAGAAGAAGCCGCTTGATACCATCGCTGCGAGTAGCCTGGGTGTAGACATTTCGCCGCGTCTGAAAACCGTTGCAGTGGCAGATCCCGCGAAACGCGCTGGCGGTGTGATGGTGGCCGACGTCGGCGAACTCGTTGCCAAGTTGCGCAACGAAGCCAAAGTTCTGTGAGGGAACGACATGACTATCCTGGTAATTGCTGAACATGACAATAGCATTGTCAAACAAGCCACGTTGAGTGTGGTCGGTGCTGCGAAAAAAATCGGCGGCGAAATTCATGTGGCGGTGGTAGGTGCGTCTTGCGCAGCGGCGGCCGAGGTGGCGGCCAAGATAGCGGGCGTTGCGACCGTCAAGCTGATCGATGCGCCGTATTACAAGGACCAGACCGTAGAAAATCTCGCAGTGTGCCTTGCGCAACTGGCAGGCCGTTACAGTCACGTGCTGCTGCCGGCGACGAGCT
Source organism: Rhodocyclaceae bacterium (assembly GCA_036273835.1). Classification (GTDB taxonomy): domain Bacteria; phylum Pseudomonadota; class Gammaproteobacteria; order Burkholderiales; family Rhodocyclaceae; genus DASUGV01. The sequence continues at coordinate 1,174 of DASUGV010000113.1, read as the reverse complement.
TCGGCAAGAATCTCGGCCCGCGTCTGGCTGCATTGCTCGATGTGGCGCAGGTGTCCGACATTACCGGTATCGTGTCGGCGGATACTTTCGTGCGACCCATATACGCCGGCAATGTGATGGCAACGGTGCAAAGCAGCGATCCTGTAAAAGTGATCACGATTCGCACGGCAGCTTTCGATGCAGCGTCTGCTACGGGTGGCAACGCCACCGTCGACACCGCGCCTCTAGGTCCAGATCTCGGCGTATCGCGTCTGGTGGGGCGGGATATCGCTGTTTTGGCCAGACCCGAACTGAGCGGCGCACGCGTCGTGATTTCGGGCGGACGTGCATTAGGTAGCCACGAAAACTTTCATGCGTTGCTCGAACCCCTTGCCGACAAACTGGGCGCAGCCATCGGTGCCTCGCGCGCTGCGGTCGATGCGGGATTCGCACCGAACGACTATCAGGTAGGACAGACCGGCAAGGCGGTGGCACCCGATCTTTATATTGCCATTGGCATATCTGGAGCCATTCAGCATTTGGCTGGCATGAAAGATTCGAAAGTCATCGTCGCCATCAACAAGGATCCGGATGCGGCCATCTTTCAGGTCGCCGATTACGGTTTGGTGGGAGATTTGTTCGAGATTGTGCCGCAACTGACCACTGCACTGGGCTGACAGAAAAAGCAAATCGCGGCGTCGACCGCAACGAGGAGGAATGCCATGAGCGACTACAGCGCACCCGTCAAGGATATGCATTTCGTTCTGCATGAATTGGCCGGCCTGGACGCCGTTTTGCAGTTGCCTGGTTGCGAGGATGTGTCCGCCGATCTGGTTGACGCCATTCTCGAAGAGGGAAGTAAATTTGCCAATGGCATATTAGCGCCGCTTAACCAGACTGGCGACAAGGAGGGGGCGCGTCTGGAGAACGGCGAAGTCACCACGGCCAAGGGCTGGAAATCTGCCTACCGGCAATTCGCCGATGCCGGCTGGACGGCGGTGTCCGGCGATCCGGAGTATGGCGGACAAGGCCTGCCCAGCTTGATCTCGACGACTCTCAGCGAAATGTGGAAGTCCGCCAACATGGCGTTCTCGCTGTGTCCAATGCTGACCAATGGCGCGATCGAGGCGCTGTCGTATCGCGGCTCCGATGAACTCAAGTCCACTTTTCTTGCGCGCATGATGAGCGGAGAGTG
>DASUGV010000112.1:0-6388 GCA_036273835.1 Rhodocyclaceae bacterium | reverse complement strand
CGCGCGTATTTGCGATACCGGCGACCATGCGGCGCGGCCGAGCATCGTGCCATCTGCTGCCACCACATCGACCGTGTCGCCAGGTCTGGCACGCCCGTCGAGACGTTCGACCGATCCGGCGAAAATCCAGGGATGACGGCGTAATACCGTTCTTTCCTTGCCTGCTTTGAGAATGAGTGCGGCCATGCTGCGATGTCTGAATAGTCACTGAAAAGATGCGCATCTTAGCGCTTTGACGAAGGATGCGTCGCCAACCGAGCAATGTCTCGCTTGCAAGCGCTCGGCTTGGGGTCATAATCACAAAAAACAAAAGCGGATGTGATGCGATGCAGATTCAAACGCCAGCGATCATCGACGTGGAAGCTTCGGGCTTTGGCGCAGGAAGTTATCCTATCGAAATAGGCTTCGTATTACCGGACGGGCAATGTTTTTGTTCGCTGATCCGCCCCGCACCAGAATGGAAACACTGGAATGCGCAAGCGGCAAGGATTCATGGCATTCCGCGTGAGCTGCTGTTTGAGCGCGGCAAACCAGTCGGCGAAGTCGCCGCGATTCTCAACGACAAACTGCTTGGCTTGACCGTCTATTCGGATGGCTGGGCGCATGACTACACTTGGCTGAGCGTACTGTTCGACGAAGCCAAACGCATACCGAGCTTTCGCCTGGAACATCTGGCTCGCATTCTGGGCGAGAACGAAGCCAATCGCTGGAATATCGTGCGCAAGCAGGTGGAACAGGATTTATGTCTATCTCGTCATCGCGCCAGCAATGACGCCAAGGTTTTGCAGACGACGTGGCGCCGCATTCACGATCCACTGAATCTCGCCGCGGCTTAGGGCGAATTCATTGCTTGCGCGCTCGCGGGTGCGCGGCGTCGTACACCTTGGCGAGATGCTGAAAATCCAGGTGCGTGTAGACCTGCGTGGTGCGGATGCTGGCATGGCCCAGCAACTCCTGCACCGCGCGCAAATCGCCGCTCGATTGCAAAAGATGCGAGGCAAAACTGTGTCGCAACATATGAGGATGCACATGCACGGGCATGCCGCGCAATTTGGCCCAGCGCGCCAGCCGCAGACGAATCATGCCTGCCGACAATCTGCCGCCGCGCCGGTTCACGAACAGCGCCGATTCGTCTTGTGCCGCCATGGCAACGCGTGCCCGCAACCATGTGTCCAAAGCCTCCAGCGCCTTGCTGCCGACCGGTACGCGCCGCGTCTTGCCGCGCTTGCCCAGTACCGTCACCTCGCCGTCGGCGACGCTGTATGCTCCTGACATATCAAGGCCAGCCAATTCGGCAAGGCGCAAACCGGAAGAGTAAAACAGTTCGAACATTGCCCGGTCGCGCAGATCGAGCGGCTCTGATACACCTAACGACAAATCGAGCGGCGTATCCAGCAAGGCGGCTGTCTGATCGGGTGACAAAGCTTTCGGTAAGGTCTTGGGCGCACGCGGCGGGCGCACGGTCAATGCGGGATTGTTTCCGGCGAGGTTCTGGCGCACCAGCCAGCGAAAAAGTCCACGCCACGCGGACAACGTACGTGCAATCGAGCGCGCTTCCAATCCGCCGGCGTGTAATCTGGATGTGAAGCGACGAATGTCGTGCATGGACAAGCTTGCAAGCGCACGGCCTGCGGCAAGAGACTGTAAGCGTTTCAGATCGCGTTGATAGTTGCTCAGCGTATGCGGACTCGCGCGACGCTGTTCGGCCAGATAGGCAAGATATTGTGCGATCTCGGGCGATTCGCCATCGCGTAAAGTGGTCAGCAAGGCGGCAGCCGACGAAATCGAATCCGGCTTATTCACTCCTTATTTACCGCTCAACCAATCTGTTTCAGCACCGATGCGCTGACCAGATCGCCTATGCGTTCGACATAGAGTGTTCCCATCTCGGGGAAGAAACGCTGCGGGTCTTCGCTGCCCAGCACCAGCATGCCGAACACCTGAGCATCTCGCCGTAACGGCACCATGGCCACCGAACGCAGATGCTTGGCATTCTCTCCGAACCACTCGAGAATCTCGGCATGCTGACCGGGGCCACAATAGGGTTGTCTTAAGTCGGCCGCAAAGTAGCGTAGCTCTTCGCTGACTTCGACGAACTCAGGACTCGGCCGTTTGAGAATGCTATTCCAAATGCGTATCACGACGTGCGGGACGGCGAAATCTTCCTGCAGGTGCGTATAAACGGTTTGACTGACCGACTCGAAACCTTCCGCCAACAACAAGGCAAGGCACAGACGATGCACCCTTTCGGATATGACATCGTTCTCTTCACCGAAGCCGACGAGTTCGGCTAGCTTGCCTTGCACTTGCAGAAGTTTCTCGCGCAGCGTCAGTACTTGACGTTCAGTCAATGAAATCGCCTGTCCGCCCGTTGGATGCGGCAGCGTGAGGTTTTCCAGCAGATCGGGATTCTCCTCAAAAAAATCCGGATGGTCTTGCAGGTAATGAATGATTTCTTGAGCTTGCATAGCTGTCATGAATGATGCATAAAGAGTGAGGAGTAAAGAGTCGGCTTGATCGACACCTTACTCCTAACGCCTTGCGCTGTATTAACTCTCAAATCACAATCTCGCCCTCGAATACCGCGACGGCAGGGCCCGTCATCATCACGGGTTCGCTCAGTCCGTCCCAGGCAATCGACAAGTCGCCGCCACGCGTGTGTACGGTAACGGGCGAGGACAACAATTCACGTCGAATTCCCGCGACAACCGCGGCGCATGCACCAGTGCCGCACGCAAGCGTCTCGCCCGCGCCACGCTCGAATACACGCAAGCGGATGGTATGCGCGTCGATCACTTGCATGAAACCGGCATTGACGCGCGCGGGAAAACGCGGGTGACGTTCGATCAATGGACCTTGCGTTTCGACCGGCGTGGCGGCCACATCGGCCACCACCTGCACGGCGTGCGGATTGCCCATCGACACGGCCGTGATCGCCACCGACGTACCGTCGAGGTCGATCGACTGCACCACTTCTGAAGAATCGGAAATAAACGGAATGCGCGCGGGCTTCAAGATGGGCACGCCCATGTCGACCGTCACCAGTCCGTCCTCACCCATCCTGGGTACGATGATTCCGGATCTGGTTTCAACGCGAATCTCGCGTGCAGAGGACAAACCATGCTCTCGCACGAAATGCACAAAGCAGCGCGCGCCATTGCCGCATTGTTCGACTTCGCTACCGTCGGAATTGAAAATGCGATAGCGAAAATCCACGTCGGGCCGCGTAGGCCGCTCGACAATCAGAATCTGGTCACAGCCGACACCGAAACGGCGATCGCTGATGAATCGTGCTTGCTCCGGGGCGAGGTCGACCACTTGGTTGATCGCGTCGATCACCACGAAGTCGTTGCCCAGCCCATGCATTTTTGTAAAGCGCAGTTTCATGCATCCATTATCGCTGCGATTGATCTCCATGCCCATCTTTAACAATCATCCGTGCAAAAGCGTACGAGGTGATCAGACGGCTCTGCGGCGGAAAGCATACGGCTACGCGCGCTACGGGGGTTCGGGAATACGCAGCGGATGTTAGTGTTTCCGTGGCACACATCTTTGCGCATAGCTCATATGCTTCTTTTTCTGAATGAATACCGCCATAACGCATACAGCATAGGAGTCTGAAATAGTATGGCTAGCAGAACACCCAATAAATGGTACTGTTCTCGATGCGAAGCCCAAGGAAGCAGATTTAGCAGCCCCGCACCCCAATTAAAGAAAACTAAAATTCTAGCTGTGAAAATGACGGCCAAGATTGTCCAAAAAAAAGGATACGAAACTGATGGTTTTCGAACAAAACAATAGAGACCAAGAATCGGAAATAGATCAATAGCAAAAATCGCAGCGTGTCTCACTGAATGCCCTATTAAAAAGTAAGACGGGGTTATTATCAACACGACTATGCAGTAAATGATCAGATAAGAAATCCATAGTTTTTTATGTTTCATGGGTAACTTCCCGAAAGCGTGATAGCCGCAGAATTAAAGAAACCAAGCCCGAACTAATTCCAGAGGGTTGCGGCACGTCATAGCCGTCAATACAGCTTAGGCTCCCCCAACGGACGTGTCTTGAAACGTTTATGCACCCAATAATATTGGGCTGGCATCTTGCGCACCTCGCTTTCGATCCAGGCATTCATGCGTGTGGTGTCGGTCTGCACATCATCGCCGGGAAAATCGCTCCAGGCATCGCCAAATTCGCCAACGTAGCCACGGCCCCATGGCTTCATACGCACGATCAGAGGAATGACAACAGCATTCCCTAAGCGCGCGATACGCGACAGGCCGGGAATGGTCGCCGTCTGCACGCCAAAGAAGGGTACGAAGATGGATTCCTTGCGGCCGTAGTCGAGATCGGGCAGATAGTAGAAAGGCCGCCCTTGTTTGATGGCACGGACAGCCGCGCGGATGCCTTCTTGCCGCGATATCAGTACTTGCGAACGGAAACGAGTCCGTCCATGCAGCAACATCTTTTCCAGCAATTTGTCGAGTTGCGTCGAGTACATGCTGACGCAATCCATCTCCATTGCCATGCGCGCACCCGCCATGTCGAGCCCCACGAAATGCGGCACGAGCATCACTACACCACGCCCCGTGGCATGCGCCGCGCGCACCTTGTCGACACCATGCAATTCAACAAGACGGCGAATGCGGCGTTCGCTGGCCCACCAGATGACGCCTCGTTCAAGCATGCTACGCGCGACGGCAACGAAATTCTGCCGCGCGAGGCGGCGGCGCTGCACGTCGCTGAGCTCGGGGAAGCACAATCGCAAATTCGTCAGCACAACATGCTTTCGGAATACAATAAATGCGTAAAGAATATGCCCGAACAGCCATCCGAAGATTGCTTGCAGCGGAAGCGGCAACCAGTGCAGGAGCCACATGAAGGCAAGGAGTAGACGTGTCATGCTGATCGCCCAGGCGGCAGTGCACCTGCCGGAATTTTGTAACGGTTGTAGCCCCAAAGATATTGCGTGGGGCAACGCAGCACCAGCCGTTCGACCTCGCGGTTGATGGCTTGCACACGCTGCTCGAGGCTACCCGTGATCGCTTCGGCAGGTTCGCAGACATGAATGCGGTAGCCACGCCCACCGGACAAGCGCTCGCCCCAGAACAGTACGACACGCACCCCTTCCGCTTCGGAAAGACGCGCGGCTAGTGTCATCGTATAGGCAGGCTTACCGAAAAATCCGGACCACATGCCTTCGCCGTTGCCGGGCACTTGATCCGGCAGCAAGCCCGCTATTTCTCCTTGCCTGAGCGCTCGGAGTAAACGCTTAACGCCTGACAGATCGGCGGGCGCAAGCTTGATGAGCCCGCGCTCGCGGCCAGCACGCATGATCGGTTCGAGGTCTGCTCGTTTGGGTGGCCGATATAACGCCGTCATAGGCACGCGCGATCCGATATAGGCCGCAACGATTTCGAAACAGCCCAGGTGCGGCGTCAGTGCAAGCACCGGTGTGGCGTTGGCGGCAAAAGCATCCATCACCTCCCAGCCTTCCACCTCGACGACATGCGACAACATTTGCGCGTACGGGCGCAGCCAAACATACGGCAGTTCAAACAACAGCTTGCCCGCTTCGCACGCGGCGGCGTGCAATTCATGTGACGAAGGAGCGCGTTGAATTGCCAACGTCATATTGGCGCGCAGACGTCGCCGATAGGATTTGGAAAGTCCGTAAGTCGCGAGGCCTGCCGTGGCGCCCAAGCGATGTAGCGTCGGCAAGGACAGGCGACTTAACCAGCGAAAAATCTTTTGTAGCGTCACAAGAAAGGCCTAGGAAAGGTCGAGATGAGTGTGTTTGAGTTGGATAAACAGTGGAACCTGTGCGCAATTACCGCGATCGACTTGCACGATGCCACATCGACAAGGTTATAATTGTGTATCCGCCGAGTTAAACAGACAACTTGCAGGGCGGGAACATTCTTACAGGAATGCTCAATTACTGCTAAAGCGTCGCTGCTTCCACCCCGGAGTCGGCCTCGCCGACAAGTACCGGGGTTTTTATTTTCAGGAGCAGCAATGATGGCCAAAGAATATCTTTTCTCTTCCGAATCCGTCTCGGAAGGACATCCCGATAAAGTTGCGGATCAAATTTCCGATGCGGTGCTGGATGGCATTCTCGCCGTCGATCCGCACGGACGCGTCGCTTGCGAAACGCTGGTGTCGACCGGATTGGTCGTCATCTCGGGCGAGATCACCACCAATTCCCACATTAACTATCGCGAGATTGCGCAGGATACCGTGCGCCGCATCGGTTACGACGATTCCGACATCGGTTTCGACTACAAATCCTGCGCCATTCTGACAGCGATCAATCGCCAGTCGGCCGATATTGCGCAAGGCGTGAACGAAGGCGAAGGGCTCGACCTCGATCAAGGCGCCGGTGATC
>DASUGV010000111.1:0-9160 GCA_036273835.1 Rhodocyclaceae bacterium | reverse complement strand
AACGCTGGCTTGCGCGCCGGTTCAGCATATCGGCAAATTGCTCGTGGTATATCGTCCCAATCCAGAAACGGTTGATGAGAAATCCACGTCGGCACGTCGCTCTTCCCCATCGAATGCTTCGCACAAACCCACAAAGTCGAGCGCACGGGTTACGTCCAAGAAGATCGCAACTTCGCGTGCATTGACTCACATCGGAAAAACCGCCAAGCCGGTTCGCTCATCCACCGGCAATAATCGTAGTAACACCGTGCGCAGTTTAAAACGCTCAAGCAAAGATTAAGGAGCAACGATTTAACGCTTGAAGGTTTGCGTAACCAAGGCAATACCCAGGACGCTTTCGATAAGATAAAGAACGCTGGATACACCATGCCACGCCATGAAGCGATTGCGCAAAAGGCTCTCCATGACTTCGCGCGGCAACGCTTGCGTCTTCAGGCGAGCGAGAATCGGGTCGACGCCGAAATGAGACGCCAGAGTAAAGAGCAGCATCAGCAGTACAAACCAGAAAACGGATGTTTTCAGCGTCCGCACACCCTCATGCATGAACAAGAAGATCAGCACGTAACACGCGCAGCCAATACCCAACCACGCAACATTATTGAACAAATGGGCCGCCAGCGCACCGGCCAGCGCATGGTCCAGTTGCCGAAACAAAATCATCGCGACAAAGCCGACCGTCCACAAAGCGCCCACCCATAGCGTAATCGCAACGGCAAAGAAGTATTCAGCAAGACGATTCATAAGATTGAGACTTTAGATATATCGCACGTCGATAATTTCGTATTCGCGCACACCGCCCGGAGCTTGCACCTCGGCAATGTCACCAGCATATTTTCCGATCAGCGCGCGCGCAATGGGCGAAGAGATGGATATTTTTCCGAGCTTAAGATCGGCTTCGTCATCACCCACTATCTGGTAAGTAACTTTGTCACCGCTATCCAGATCTTCCAGATCCACGGTCGCACCGAATACGCAACGTCCGTCGGCATCGAGCAGCTTCGGGTCGATGATTTGCGCGGCGGAAAGTTTGCCCTCGACCTCCTGAATGCGCCCTTCGATAAAACCCTGGCGTTCCTTTGCCGCGTCATATTCGGCATTTTCCGACAAATCGCCATGCGACCGCGCTTCCGCGATGGCCGCTATCACGCTCGGGCGCTCGATGGTTTTCAGCCGATGCAATTCAGCGCGCAGCAACTCCGCACCGTTGATGGTCAATGGGACATTATTCATAATGCATTATCTGTTTAGTTCGGAATGTAACGATTGCAGCGCATAAGTCTCGAGCACCGCGAGATGATGCATGCCCATACACGCTGCGCGCGCGCCTTCGATGGTGGTGTAGACCGTGACTTTAGCGGCCAGCGCGCTGGTGCGGATAGAACGCGAGTCGACGATCGCCTGGCGCTTCTCTTCCACGGTGTTGACCACCAACGCAATTTCATTATTTTTAATCATGTCCACAATATGCGGCCGACCTTCCATCACTTTATTGACGGGCATCACGTCAATACCAGCCGCTTGCAGATGACCTGCGGTACCTTTCGTTGCTACGAGCTGAAAGCCCAAGTCCACCAATTCACGTGCAACGTCCACCGCTTTCGGTCGGTCCGTCGGCTTCACGCTGATGAATACTTTACCGGATGTAGGCAGGCGCGTGCCTGCCGCAATCTGGCTTTTCACGAACGCCTCGGCAAAGCTGCGGCCCACACCCATTACCTCGCCTGTCGATTTCATCTCCGGTCCGAGGATCGTATCTACGCCCGGAAATTTGACGAAAGGAAACACCGCTTCTTTGACCGAAAAATATGGCGGCACGATTTCACGCGTAACACCTTGCGATGCGAGCGACTGGCCTGCCATGCAGCGCGCGGCGATCTTCGCCAGCGGCAATGAGCAAGCTTTCGATACGAATGGCACCGTGCGCGAAGCGCGCGGATTCACTTCGAGCACATAGACCACCGCATTTTCGCCAGCACCTTGAATGGCGAACTGCACATTCATCAACCCTACGACGCTCAAGCCGCGCGCCATCATTTCTGTCTGGCGACGCAGTTCGTCCTGCAACGCAGGCGACAAGGTGTATGGCGGCAGCGAGCAAGCCGAATCGCCGGAGTGCACGCCGGCTTGTTCGATGTGTTCCATGATGCCGCCAATGATGACTTGCCTACCATCGGACAATGCATCGACGTCCACTTCAACGGCATCGTTCAGAAAGCGATCGAGCAACACCGGCGAATCATTGGAAACCTTGACCGCTTCGCGCATGTAGCGTTCGAGATCTTTCTGCTCGTGAACGATTTCCATCGCACGACCACCCAACACATAACTGGGACGCACCACCAGCGGATAACCAATTTCGGCCGCCAGCCGTACCGCTTCTTCAGGCGCACGCGCAGTGCGATTGGGGGGCTGCCTAAGGCCGAGTTCGACCAGCAATTTCTGAAAACGCTCGCGGTCTTCTGCGGCATCGATCATGTCGGGGCTGGTACCGATGATCGGCACACCGTTCGCTTCGAGGTCGCGCGCTCTTTTCAGCGGCGTCTGCCCGCCGAATTGTACGATGACGCCAACAGGTTTTTCGACATTGACGATTTCAAGAATGTCTTCCAGCGTCAGCGGCTCGAAATACAATCGGTCCGACGTATCGTAGTCGGTGGAAACGGTTTCCGGATTGCAATTGACCATGATGGTTTCATAACCATCTTCGCGCAGCGCGAGCGCGGCGTGCACGCAGCAATAGTCGAACTCGATACCCTGCCCGATCCGATTGGGTCCGCCGCCGAGCACCATGATTTTCTTTTTGCCGGTGGGTTGCGCCTCGCATTCTTCTTCATATGTCGAATACATATATGCCGTGTTGGAAGCGAATTCGGCGGCACAGGTATCGACACGTTTGTAGACAGGACGAACACCGAGACTATGTCGATGCAAACGCACGGATGTCTCGTCCGTGCCCAGCAATCGCGACAAGCGCCGATCGGAGAAACCTCGGCGCTTGAGATCCCGCAATTCGCCCACTTGCAGACTCTTGAGCGAACGGCCCACCAAGGTTTTTTCGCGGCGCACGAGGTCTTCGATTTGCGCAAGGAACCACGGATCGATCTTGGTCAGCGCGAACACTTGCTCCAGCGCCATGTTTTCGCGGAACGCTTGACCTACGTACCAGATACGATTAGGACCGGGACTGGCGAGCTCCAACTCGAGCTCTTCGCGATCGCAATCGATTTCGTCGAGACCGTACGCGCCGGTTTCCAGACCACGCAATGCTTTCTGGAACGACTCCTGAAAAGTGCGGCCGATGGCCATCACTTCGCCGACCGATTTCATTTGCGTGGTGAGACGATCGTTCGCCAGCGGAAATTTCTCGAACGCGAAACGCGGAATCTTGGTGACGATGTAGTCGATGGATGGTTCGAACGAAGCCGGCGTCGCACCACCCGTGATGTCGTTTTTCAATTCGTCAAGCGTGAAGCCGACCGCTAGCTTGGCTGCAATCTTGGCAATCGGAAAACCGGTTGCCTTGGAAGCCAGCGCGGAAGAACGCGACACGCGCGGATTCATCTCGATAACAATCAGGCGACCGTCTTTCGGATTCACCGCGAACTGCACGTTGGAACCGCCCGTATCGACGCCGATCTCGCGCAGCACCGCGACCGACGCATTGCGCATGATCTGGTATTCCTTGTCGGTCAGCGTCTGCGCCGGCGCGATGGTGATCGAATCGCCGGTGTGCACACCCATCGGGTCGAGGTTCTCGATGGAGCACACGATAATGCAATTGTCATTACGATCGCGCACCACTTCCATCTCGAATTCTTTCCAGCCGAGCAAAGACTCCTCGATCAGCAATTCCTTGGTTGGCGAGAGTTCGAGACCGCGATTGCATATTTCCACGAATTCTTCGATGTTGTAAGCAATGCCGCCACCGCTGCCGCCCATCGTAAATGACGGACGAATAATCGATGGAAAGCCGAGTTCGGCCTGCACGGCCATTGCCTCGTCCATCGAATGCGCGATGCCGGAACGCGCACTCTCCAGACCGATCTTGGTCATGGCTTCCTTGAACTTCTGGCGATCCTCGGCCTTGTCGATGGCGTCAGGCTTGGCGCCGATCATCTCGACCTTGTATTTGTCCAGCACGCCATTGCGCCATAGATCGAGCGCGCAGTTGAGCGCGGTCTGACCTCCCATCGTCGGCAGCAACGCATCAGGGCGCTCTTTTTCGATGATGCGTTCCACGACTTGCCAGGTGATCGGCTCGATGTAAGTGACATCCGCCATGCCCGGGTCGGTCATGATGGTCGCCGGATTGGAGTTGACCAGAATGACCTTGTAGCCCTCATCGCGCAACGCCTTGCAGGCCTGCGCACCGGAATAGTCGAACTCGCAGGCCTGACCGATGATGATCGGGCCTGCGCCGATAATGAGAATGGATTGGATGTCTGTGCGTTTAGGCATTTTCTTGGAGACGTGAGGAATCAGGCGCTAGCAGTGAGGGCAATACGCCTCACGACAAATCTTGGGCCACAACGCCGGGCTCGTTGTTCATTCAAACTTCGCCATCACGCTTCATCATGTTGACGAAGCGATCAAACAGGTAAGCGACATCGCAAGGGCCTGGACTTGCTTCAGGATGGCCTTGAAAACATAACGCCGGCCGATCGGTCCATGCGAAACCCTGCAAGCTGCCATCAAATAACGAAACATGCGTGACCTTGACGTTTGCAGGAAGTGTGCTGCGATCCACTTCGAATCCATGGTTCTGGCTCGTGATCAGCACGCGTCCGGTATCGACGTCCTTGACTGGATGGTTGGCGCCATGATGACCAAATTTCATCTTGCGCGTTTTCCCGCCCGCTGCCAGACCCATTAATTGATGGCCGAGGCAAATGCCGAAAGTAGGCAGCTTGCGATCGAGAAATTCGCGAATCGCGGTAATTGCATAGTCGCATGGCTCCGGATCGCCTGGCCCGTTCGACAAGAATATGCCATCCGGTTCCATGGCCAACACCTCGCGCGCGGAAGTCTTGGCGGGCACGACAGTCAATTTGCAACCGCGCTCGGCAAGCATGTGCAGAATATTGCGCTTGACGCCAAAATCATACGCAACGACATGATATTTGGCGTCGCGCTGGGAAACGTAGCCATCGCCGAGGCGCCATTCTCCCGCAGTCCATCGATATGACTCTGTCGTGGAAACGACCTGCGCCAAATCCATACCGGCGAGACCCGGAAATGCGCGTGCCTCGGCAACTGCGGCATCGGCGTTCAATTCCGTCGCTGTTGCCGCGGTGACCAGACAACCCGCCTGAGCACCTTTTTCCCGCAAGATACGAGTGAGCTTTCGAGTATCGATTCCGGCTATGCCAACGACATTTTTCTCTTTGAGATAAGCGTCTAGCGTCTGCTCGGAACGAAAGCTCGATACGCGAATCGGCAGATCGCGGATGATCAACCCGGCGGCATACGCGTCATCGGATTCGCAATCGTCGTCATTGACGCCTACATTGCCAATATGCGGATGCGTCAATGTGACGATCTGGCGCGCATAGGAAGGATCGGTAAGAATTTCCTGGTACCCGGTAATGGCGGTATTGAACACCACCTCGCCGACCGCCTTGCCAATCACGCCTAAACCCTGACCATAAAAAACGGTACCGTCGGCGAGCGCGAGAAGCGCATGGAGACTGGCTACGCTCGGGGTATCTGTCACGATATAACTCCAAAAATCCTTCTCAAACCTGCAGATCGGCTAAAACAACGCATTTCACCTCTAACAGCCAGGCATGCGAAAGCATCGCCAAGAGCTGCCGACGTGAAAAGCGGGATGCGTTCCGCACGCACCCCGCCTGTAAACTTTTGTGATTATAGCCTCATGCGAGACCAGTCGGCAATCTGGCGCCGGCTGCGAGACCGGCTTTGAAGTTTAGTCGCCGCTACGCACCTGCGTGCGCAAATAGTCCGCCAGCCGATTCAATTCCACCACTAAGGCAGGCACTCCAGTGGCCGCGGCATCAGCCAGTTCCTGCCTGCCTGCCATCTCGACCTGCAAGGCGACATCGGCCGCCTGCATGGCGCCAAATACACCGACCGATGCTTTTACCGAATGCGCCACTGCCCCCAATGTCTTGGCGTCGCGATTGGCAGCCGCCGATTCCAATTGCATACACGTCTTGTCGACATCGGACAGGTAAATGCCGATCAATGTCTGAAGCGCGGCTTCGTCGCCCTCCAGCAGCGTGCGCGTTTGCGATAAATCAGCGACTTCAATGGTATCCCGACTGCCTACACCATAAGCACCTTCATGCAACGCACCTTCAAAATTGGTTGTTTCGAATCGGCGCGTCACGCGATCGATCGCGGCAAACAAGTCGGCGGGCTGAATTGGCTTAGAGACATAATCGTCCATCCCTGCGTCGAGACAGCGCTCGCGATCGCCCTGCATGACGTGCGCAGTCATGGCAATAATGGGAATAGCCTCCCAACGACTCGACATGGCCCAACTACGGCGCGCTTCCCGCGCGCGAATTGCCTTGGTCGCATCCAGTCCGCCCAATACGGGCATCTGGACATCCATCAGAATGAGATCGAAGCGCTTTTTCTCATACCATTCGATGGCTTCCTGCCCATCTCCCGCCACCGTGACCGCATAGCCAGCTCTTTCAAGTACCTTTGTCGCCACCGTTTGGTTGACGGGATTGTCTTCAACCAGCAAAACCTCACGCGGCTTGCGTATGGCTTTGGCCTCGGCCGCGGCATCGACCTTGAATTCGCCCAGTAATTCTTCGGATTCCTGCACCTGCGTTAATGCCAATCGAATAGCATCGACAAGATCATTCGGCGACGCAGGTTTCAGTACGGTCGCACGCACGCCCAACTGGCGACAACGCGCAGCGTCGTTGCGTTGCGTATCGGTGGTCAGCATCATGATGATGCGATCGCACGGCGCGCCTTCACCGTGGAAACGCGAAGGCAAGCCAAAGCCTCCGGGCTCAGGCATCTTGGCGTCGACCAGCATCAGATCGAAAGCCTCGCCCGATTTGGCGAGTTGCCGCAGGGCAATGGCCGCTTCTTCTCCGCTGGTTACCACGGTGACGACAAAGCCCCAGTGGCTCAGTGCACGACTGATCTCACGCGCGCTGGCGCTATTGTCGTCCGCCAACAACACCGTCATACCCTCGAAACGGGGATCGATCTGTTCACTGGCAACTTCGTCGCGTACCACACCCATTTCAACCGTGAAGTAAAACGTACTGCCGTGACCAAGCTCGCTGGTCAGCCATACGCGACCTCGCATGAGTTCGACCAAGCGGCGGCAAATTGCCAATCCCAGTCCTGTACCACCATAGCGCCGCGTAGTGGATGTATCAGCTTGCGAAAAGGCGCCGAACACTTCGTCCTGTTGAACCGCCGCAATTCCAATACCGGTATCGCGCACATCAAACTGCAAACGGGCAGTGTGGTTTTCGCGACTCAACAGTTGCACCGTCACTTCGACTTCACCGGCTTCGGTAAATTTGATCGCGTTGCCCAATAAATTCATCAAGACCTGACGCAACCGGTTGGGGTCGCCGCTCAACACATGCGGTACATTCGGCGCGATGCTGAAAACCAGCTCCAATCCTTTTTGATGTCCTCGCAACGCGAGCGCCTTGAAGGCGTCGCTGATGACCGCAGGTAGCGAGAACTCGATACTTTCCAAATCCAGTTTGCCCGCTTCGATCTTGGAGAAATCGAGAATGTCGTTGATGATCGATAGCAAAGATTCCGCGGAAGATTTGACTGTCTGCAGATAACCGCGCTGCTCGGCATCGAGCTGCGTATCGAGCGCCAATTCAGTCATGCCGATAATGCCGTTCATTGGCGTGCGGATTTCGTGACTCATATTGGCGAGAAAATCGCCCTTCGCACGACTGGCGGACTCCGCCTCTTCCTTGGCGCGCAAGAGTTCGAATTCCCAGCCCTTGCGATCGGTCACGTTGCGATGGATGCCGACCATGCGCAGCGCCCGGCCATCAGCTGATCGCGACACCACGTGACCGTGCGTGGCAATCCAGCACCACTCGCCTGTCTTGATCCGAAGACGATACTCGGCTTGAAATTCCTTGCTGCGTCCAGTCAGGTGTTCGATCATCGCGGCCTTCACGGCCGCAACGTCATCCGGATGAATCAACGATGCCCAGGACACCCGGTCATCGTCCAGCTCACCGTCTTCGAAGCCCAACATACGCTCCCATGCCGGACTGAGGTGATCCAGACCGCTCGCAATATCCCAATCCCATAAACCGTCGTGCGTGCTGTCCAATGCCAGCATGAGGCGCTCTTTGTCGCGCACCTGCTCATCCAATAATGCACACATGCGAAAGGCCAGCGCTTCAAACGAGTTTTCGGAGGCAGCAAAAAAATCCCGCTTGCCCGCCCGCGCTGCAATCTGTTCGAGTGCGGCGCGCAAACCCGATAAATCCGATGGTTGCGCAAGCACAGGGCCGATTGATTTTTTCATCGTAGGCACATCATTCAAAACAGTTGTTTAGGTCAATATCAAAAGGTCGGATGATCACGCAGGCTAGAGCGTGCCTCGTGGCATAGCATATCGCCACCCGGCGTCTCGCGT
This sequence comes from Rhodocyclaceae bacterium, assembly GCA_036273835.1. Lineage (GTDB taxonomy): Bacteria > Pseudomonadota > Gammaproteobacteria > Burkholderiales > Rhodocyclaceae > DASUGV01. The sequence continues at coordinate 546 of DASUGV010000111.1, read as the reverse complement.
CTAAGAAACTAAGCAATAGCTTGCCTTCAATTCGAAGCTTGGCGTTCGAACTCGCCATCGGTCGCTATCGATGAAGGTATAAGAGGTATCACATTTGGGTCAGCTTACTGGAGCTATTACCCTTGCCATCGCAACGCTAACAACACAATGTGCGGTGTGTTTCCGTAATATATTGAGCTAACAAGTCGAAAAAAGCGTTCCGACCCAAAGTTTGCGGCTGCGTGGCGGCTCATGAAGTAACGGATACGGGAAGAATATTTGTCGTTTCAAAGTGAAAGAAATCGTCGCAATGGTCGCGAGCGACATTGAACATCGCAGCACTTCGCGACATGATGTACGTCCGAAGGTGCTGTGATGAAAAAAGCATATTTCAGTGCAAATTAAATTCGCGCAAAAGATTGGATAGCGTCACACGACAAGATAACCCGCTCGGTAATCAGCACCGATTTAGCCGAAGCGGCCCGTAATATAGTCTTCCGTTTCCTTACGGGTCGGCTTCACGAACAACTTGTCGGTTTCGCCGAACTCGATCAATTCGCCCAGATA
>DASUGV010000110.1:0-18732 GCA_036273835.1 Rhodocyclaceae bacterium | reverse complement strand
CGCAATGGTTGGCCCACGCGACGGTGGCAGAGATTTCTAACGTGCTGAGGAATTACGGTGAAGAACGGTATGCTCATGCGATTGCAAAGACGATTGATGCTGCTCGGCAGAGGGGGCATGTTGCAACCACTGGACAACTTGCCGCACTCGTGGAGAAAGCCGTCCGTACGCGCGAGCCGGGTCAACACCCGGCGACGCGCACCTTCCAGGCTCTACGGATTTGCGTTAACCGGGAACTTGAAGAACTTTCGCTAACGCTGCCGCAAGCCGTGGCGCGGCTCAAGTCAGGAGGCCGGTTGGTGATCATCGCATTCCATTCCCTGGAAGATCGTATCGTGAAGCGTTTCATGCGCGATCATTCGCGTCCGCCCTCGATTCCGCGAGGCCTGCCGGTGCGTGAGGCCGAACGTCCGCAACCGGCGCTATCGCAGGTTGGCGATGCAATACGGCCGTCGGCCACCGAGGTTGCTTCCAATCCGCGCAGCCGCAGCGCGATTATGCGAATCGCATTGCGCACCGATGCCCCGTTCGTTCCGCGTATCGCCTCCATGGTGAAGGACTGATATGCGCCTCACCGCATTTCTGATCATTCTCACGCTGGCCAGCGCCCTGAGTGTTGTCTCTTTGCAGCATCAATCGCGCAACCTCGTGACGGCCATCGAGCGCGAACAAGTGCGTACGCACGCGTTGGACGTCGAATGGGGCCAACTACAGATCGAAAGCAGCACTTGGGCCGCTCACGCCCGAGTGGAAAAGATTGCACGGGAGCGGCTGGGGATGGTGACGCCTGCCAAGGATGCGTTACCGTCCGTTGATCCGTCGGTGCTCCGGTGAAAGCGCGGCGGAGATGAAAAACAATTTCACCTTCAACCACAATCCCTTGTTGTCGGAGCGCTTGCCGGTGTGGCGTGCGCGTTTCGTGCTGATCACATTATTGTTGTGCTCCGTGACGCTGCTTGCGCGCGCCATGTACTTGCAAGGCATGAATGAAGAATTCCTGCAGGCCAAGGGCGAGTCACACTATTCGCATATCCTGGCGATGCCGGCCACGCGCGGTCGCATACTCGATCGTCATGGCAAGACACTGGCCGTCAGCACGCCGATGAAGTCCATTGGCGCAATTGCTGAACTGGCCCAACTTTCGCCGGTCCAAGTAACTCAGTTGGCCAAGGTGCTGGGCATGGACACGCGCGAGATCAATCGCAAACTCGCCAGCCAGAAAGATTTTGTTTTCATCAAGCGCGAGGTGCCGCCCGACGTCGCCGACCGTGTGGCTGCGCTCAAATTGCCCGGCATCCGCGACGAGGACGAGTACCGCCGCTACTATCCATTTGGCGATGTCGCCACGCACGTGATTGGTTTCACCGATATCGACGACAAAGGCCAGGAAGGCGTCGAGTTATCGCTGGACGATCAGTTGGCTGGCAAGCCGGGATCGCGTCGCGTGATTCAGGATCGGCGTGGAGCGATCGTCGAAGATGTCGAGTCGATCCGACGTCCGCAAGACGGGCGCGATATTACCTTGGCATTGGATGAAGACATCCAGTATCCCGCCTACAGCGCGCTCAAGAAAGCCGTGGAGGTCAATCGCGCGCGCGCTGGCGCAGTCGTGGTGCTGGATGCCAGAACCGGCGAGGTGCTGGCGCTCGTCAACAATCCAACCTACAACCCCAACAATCGCGAACATCTCTCCGGCGCGCAACTTCGCAACCGCGTGTTAACGGACACCTTCGAGCCAGGCTCGACGATGAAACCTTTCATTGCAGGCCTTGCGCTGGAATCCAACAAGTTTCGTTTCGATTCGTTGATCGATACGGGGCCCGGTGCCTATACGCTCGACGGCGCTACGATTCACGATACCGAGGCGCATGGTTTGATCACTGTGGCGCAAGTCGTTCAGAAATCTTCCAATATCGGCGCGGCCAAGATTGCGCTGACCATGCGACCGGAAGATATGTGGAACATGTACGATAGCCTGGGATTCGGTCAGCCGCTCAGACTGGGATTTCCAGGCGAAGTCGGCGGGCGGTTGCGCCCTTATGCGACCTGGCGTCCGATCGAGCAGGCGACCATGGCCTATGGTCATGGCATATCCGTTACCTTGATGCAATTGGCGCACGCTTATCTGACGCTGGCACGCGAAGGCGAGCAAATTCCGCTGTCATTGACGCGCGTGGATGCGCCGCCCCTGCATGGCCGTCAGATATTCAGCCCTGAAGTTGCCCGCCAAGTCGGCACCATGCTGGAAATGGTGGTCGGTCCAGGCGGCACCGCACCGCAGGCGGCCATTCCCGGTTATCGCGTAGCCGGTAAGACGGGCACCGCGCACAAGGCCGAGAACGGCCGCTATACCAACAGATATGTTTCCTCCTTCGTTGGTTTTGCGCCGGCATCCGACCCGCGTTTCGTCGTCGCCGTCATGATCGACGAACCCAACGGAAAAAGTTATTACGGTGGCGATGTCGCCGCACCTGTGTTCGCGCAAATAATGACGTCGGCATTGCGCACCTTCGGCGTGCGGCCGGATGCGCCGATTGTTCCGATGCAGGTCGCGCGTGCCGGCCCCAAGCCGCGGGAGGAGATGTGACCTCGCCCTTGGCCAGCGCCCTCCTTGCATTGCTGCGCGCGCAAGGCATCCATCCCGAGCGAGTGTGTGCCGATTCTCGTTTAGTGCAAACCGGTGATGTTTTTCTCGCTTATCCCGGACGCGCCAGCGACGGTCGCCTGTACATCCGCGACGCAGCAGAACGCGGCGCTGCGGCGGTGATCTGGGAGCGTGAGGGATTCGAATGGGATGCCGCGCTTGCGCTGCCAAACGTACCGGTCGATCAATTGCAACGGATGGCTGGCGATCTGGCCGATGAAGTATTCGATCATCCTTCGCAAAAACTGTGGATGGTGGGTGTCACCGGCACAAACGGCAAGACATCCATTTCACAGTGGGTGGCACGCGCGCTCAGCGACCTGGGACGCCAATGCGCCGTCATTGGCACGCTAGGAATGGGATTTCCGGGCCGTTTGGAACCGACGTCCAATACCACACCTGATGCCATTGTCCTACAAAGCCAGCTGGCGAACTTCGTCGCGCAAGGTGCAAAGGCCGCAGCAATGGAAGTATCGTCGATCGGGTTGGATCAAGGCCGCATCAACGGCTGCCATATCGATGTCGCGGTACTGAGCAATCTGACGCGTGACCACCTCGATTATCACCACACGATGGAAGCGTACTCCACGGCCAAGTCACGTCTGTTCGAACATCCCGGATTGAAGTCGGTGATACTCAATTTCGACGACCTGATGGGCGTTGCGCAAGCACGTCGCCTGCACGGTCGCGAAGGTCTGGAAGTCGTCGGCTACACCTTGATCCCGGACAACGCCAACGCCGCGCCTGCCAAACGCATGCTCGTGGCGGAACAACTGAAGACTACGCCCAACGGCATGCATTTCACGGTGAGTTGCGAAGGTCGGCACGCCGAGATGTCGGTTGGACTGGTGGGGCAATTCAATGTTTCGAATCTGCTGGCAGTCATCGGCGTGCTTATGCAATCGGGATATTCGATGGAACAGGCCATCGATGCGGCACGCGAATTGACGCCGCCCGAGGGACGCATGCAGACCATCGGCGGCGTCGGCGAGCCGCTCGTCGTCGTCGACTACGCTCATACGCCCGATGCGCTGGAACAGGCATTGTTCGCCTTGCGTTCGACCGCCAATTCGCGCAACGGCAAACTCATTTGCATATTCGGTTGCGGTGGCGACCGCGATCCGGGCAAGCGGCCACTGATGGGCGAAGTCGCGGCGCGTCTGGCGCAAAGCGTGGTGATTACAAGCGACAATCCGCGCAGCGAAGATCCGGAAAAAATTATCGATGACATTGCGCGTGGGGCGCCCGCAGCGCAGCGCATCGCCGATCGCGGAGAAGCGATCCGCCAAACCATTATGCAAGCGGGATGGGACGATCTAGTATTGATTGCCGGCAAAGGACACGAAACCTATCAGGAAATCAGTACTCCGCGCGGTATCCAGCGGACCCATTTCAACGACGTTGAACATGCGCGTTCCGCTTTGGGAGCCTGGAATCGTGCACAACACAGCGCATCAAAAAATGGTGCTGGAGAGCACAGCACATGATGACGCTCGCGGAAGCCGCGCAGGCGATCGGCGGCGATCTGTCCGATGCCTCCACAGGCAGCCTCACGTTCACGAGCGTGGGTACGGACACCCGCGCAAGTCTTTCTCATTCGCTCTATATCGCTTTGCGAGGAGAGCGGTTCGACGGTCACGACTTCCTGACGCAGGCGATATCGTCCGGTGCCGTTGCGGCGATGGTCGAACGTACGGCGAGGCTGGCCGCGCCACACAAATTTCCTTTGCTACATGTGGACGACACCCGGCTTGGACTGGGCAAGCTCGGCGGTCATTGGCGCAACAAATTCGCTATTCCCGTCGTCGGCATCACGGGCAGCAATGGAAAAACGACGGTCAAGGAAATGTGCGCGGCTATTCTGCGCGTCGAGCACAACGTGCTGGCCACGCAAGGTAATCTCAATAATGACATTGGCTTACCGCAGATGTTGCTTAGGTTGCGAACGGAGCACCGCGCCGCCGTTCTGGAAATGGGTATGAATCATCCTGGCGAAATCGCCTATCTCGCCGCGTTGGCAAAGCCGACGGTAGCGGTGGTGACCAATGCCCAGCGCGCTCATCTCGAAGGTATGGGCGAAATTGCCAAGGTGGCCATCGAAAAGGGCAGCATCTATGACGCGCTGGGAACGGATGGCGTGGCTGTCATCAATGCGGACGATGCGCATGCCGGCTATTGGCGCAGCATCAATACCACGCGTCGCGTTGTGAGCTTTGGCGTGACCAATGACGCAGACGTCAGCGCCACATTTACTCAGCTTGCGTTCGGTAGCCGTGTGTCGATGCGCACGCCCAATGGCACGACTTCTTTCGATCTGCCTGTACCCGGACAGCATAACGTGCGCAACGCGCTGGCCGCTGCCGCGGCGACGCTCGCGGCCGGCGCGTCGCTGGATGCGGTCGTCGCCGGACTATCCGCATACAGCGGTACCAAAGGCCGCTTGCAAGTACGCGCCGCAAAAAAAGGCGCGGTGCTGCTGGACGATACCTACAACGCCAATCCCGATTCCGTTCGCGCAGGCATCGACGTCCTTGCTGCGACGGCGGGCAGAAAGATTCTCGTGCTCGGCGACATGGGCGAGATCGGCGATATCAGCGCCCAGTGCCACGACGAAGTGGGCGGCTATGCCAAGAGTCAAGGGGTCGATAATTTGCTTGCCTTGGGCGACAACAGCGCAATCGCGGCACGTAACTTTGGCAGCGGCGGCGAGCACTTCACCGAGGTCGAAGATTTGCTGCGCAATCTGGAAAGAATGTTAGCACCGGAGGTGGTGGTGCTCGTCAAAGGTTCGCGCTTCATGAAAATGGAACGGGTGTCCGACGCCATTGCAACCGACAAATCCGCGACAGACAAACCAGGAAAAAAATAAAGCTCGATATGCTGCTAGAACTCGCCCGTTGGTTCAGTCAGGACTTTCACATCCATGCGCTCAACGTTGTCAGTTACATCACGTTGCGCACTATGCTGGCGGCATTGACCGCGCTGGTCATCTCGTTCGTTTGCGGTCCTGGCGTGATTCGTTGGCTGGCAGCGAAGAAGATTGGCCAGGCTGTGCGCGACGATGGTCCGCAAACGCATCTGACCAAGGCGGGGACGCCGACCATGGGCGGCGCGATGATTCTGATTGCGATTGCCATCACCATGCTGTTATGGGGCGATCTCAAGGACCGCTATGTTTGGGTGGCGCTGTTCGTCACCGTGGGATTTGGCGCCGTCGGTTGGGTGGACGATTGGCGCAAGGTTGTTCACCGTAATCCCAAAGGTCTTGCTAGCCGTTGGAAATATTTATGGACTTCGCTGATCGCGGGTGGCGCGGCGATTTATCTGGCGTTGTCGGCCGACTCGCCTGCGCAAACGGAACTCATCGTACCGTTTTTCAAAACTGTCGCTTATCCACTTGGCATGTTTGGATTCGTAGCGCTGACCTATTTCGTGATCAACGGCACCAGCCACGCGGTTAATCTCACAGACGGCCTGGACGGCCTGGCGATCATGCCAACCGTTATGATCGCTTCGGCACTAGCAGTGTTTGCTTACGTCGCGGGCAACAAGGTCTTTTCCACCTATCTCGGTTTGCCCTATGTGGCCGGCGCTGGTGAGCTGGCCGTTTTCTGCGGCGCAATTGCCGGCGCGGGACTCGGTTTTCTGTGGTTCAACACCTATCCCGCGGAAGTTTTCATGGGCGACGTCGGCGCGCTGGCGTTGGGCGCAGCGCTTGGCACCGTGTCGGTGATCGTGCGCCAGGAAATCGTGCTGTTCATCATGGGTGGTCTGTTCGTTGCCGAGACGGTGTCGGTGATGTTGCAGGTGGGCTACTTCAAATGGACTGGAGGCAAGCGCATCTTTCGCATGGCGCCCTTGCATCATCACTATGAGTTAGGCGGCTGGAAAGAGACGCAGGTGGTAGTGCGCTTCTGGATCATCACCATCATGCTGGTGTTATTTGGACTGTCGACGTTGAAATTGCGGTAGGAGTCATGGGACGTTATTTTTTTAATCGCGATGAAAGCTTTCAATGCAACCCATGCACGCGCTCGTCCTAGGATTGGGCGAATCGGGATTGGCGATGGCGCAGTGGCTCGACCGCGAGGGCGCGAAACTGCGCGTGGCGGACTCGCGCGCAACGCCGCCGGGTGTCGATGAATTGCGACGCTGCGCGTCGAACGTCGAGCTGGTATGCGGCGCATTTACGGAAGCTTTGCTGGAGGATATCGACGTGCTGGCGCTCAGCCCAGGCTTGTCGATCAACGAACCAGTGGTGCTGGCGGCACGTGCGCGCGGTATCGGCATCACCGGAGAAATCGAATTGTTCGCGCGAGCGCTCGATACACGAGGTTTGCGCAGCCAATGCAAAGTAATTGCCATCACCGGCACCAACGGCAAAACGACAACGACGACATTGGTTGGCGACCTGTGCCGCGCAGCGGGATGGGATACAGCGGTGGCGGGCAACATTTCGCCCGCCGCGCTGACTGAATTAATGAGTCGCCTAGATGCCAAACGCATGCCCGAAGTGTGGGTGCTGGAGCTATCGAGTTTTCAACTGGAGACGACAGCGAGTCTCCGCGCGGACGCAGCCACCGTGTTGAACGTGAGCGACGATCATCTCGATCGTCATAAAGATATGGGTGGCTACGCGGCGGCGAAGCAGGGCATCTTTAACGGCGATGGCATTCAGGTCCTCAATCGCCAGGATAAATATGTCATGAGCATGGCGCTGGAAGGCCGCGGGCAGGTTAGTTTTGGTCTCGATGCGCCAACCGGCGGCGATGCCTATGGTTTGATCGACGATGCCGGCGAGTCGTGGCTGGTGCGCGGTCGCGAGCGCTTGTTGTTGCGCGACGAACTGCCCTTGGCCGGCTCGCACAATGTTGCCAATGCGCTGGCCGCAATCGCGCTGTGCGAAGCCATTGGCATATCGCGAGAACCGATGGTCGCGGCACTGAAAAAATTTAATGGCTTGCCCCATCGCGTGGCATGGGTGGCGCGTCGAGCCGATGGTGTCGATTTCTACGATGACTCGAAGGGCACCAATGTCGGTGCTACCGTTGCGGCCTTGCAGGGTTTGGGACGCAAGGTGGTACTGATCGCCGGCGGAGACGGCAAGGGACAGGATTTTTGGCCGCTGCGCGACGTATTCAAATTGCATGCACGCGCCGTCGTGCTGATCGGTCGGGATGCGCAGCGCTTGGCTGCGGAAGTGGAAGGATGTGGCGTCACGATGATTCATGCAGCCGATCTGGATGGCGCGGTGATCGAGGCCAACGCGCGCGCGCTGCCGGGCGATGCCGTGTTGTTGTCGCCAGCTTGCGCCAGCTTCGATATGTTCCGTAATTACGCGCACCGTGCGCAGGTTTTCGTCGATGCGGTCAAACGCTTGCCTGAGGTAGCGTCAGTATGAAAATGGTCAGCGCGATTTCCGGATTTTTCGGCGGCGCGGGGATTGGCGATCCCAATGTGCGTCACAGCGCGCGGATGACGCATCGCGCGGTAGGGCGTCTCGGCGGAACCGTACAGCAGCCGCGCGAACTCGATCCGGCATTGGTGTGGTCGGCTCTGACCCTGTTGCTGTTTGGCTTGGTCATGGTGTTTTCTTCCTCCATTGCTTTTGCCGAGGGCAGCCGGCTTTCGGGCTATCAATCCACTTTCTTTCTTGTGCGTCACAGCGTATTTCTCGCCATTGGCGTGACTGCGGGAATGATGGTGTTTCAGATACCGGTGCGGACCTGGCAGCAGATAGCGCCGTGGCTGTTTGTTTTTGGCGTATTGGCCTTGGCGGTGGTATTGATTCCGCATATCGGGCGCGAGGTGAATGGTTCGCGGCGCTGGATTCCTCTCGGCCCGATCAACTTGCAACCTTCGGAGTTGATGAAGCTGCTGGTCGTGCTGTATGCCGCCGACTATACGGTGCGCAAGCTGCCGGACATGAGTAGTTTCAAGCGCGCATTTCTTCCGATGGCCAGCGTCATTTTGTCGGTTGGATTCCTGCTGCTTCGCGAGCCGGACTTCGGCGCATTCGTCGTGATCTGTTGTATTGCATTTGGCATATTGTTCCTCGGTGGCCTGAATGCGCGAATCTTTGCCTTGCTGATGGTGGTAGCAGTGATCGGATTTGTGTTGCTGATCTGGTTGTCGCCCTATCGCCGCGAGCGCATTTTCAACTTCGCCGATCCGTGGAAGGATTCGCTCGGTAGCGGCTATCAGCTTTCGCATGCCTTGGTCGCGTTCGGCCGTGGCGAATGGCTGGGTGTGGGTCTAGGTGCCAGCATCGAAAAATTGTTCTACCTGCCCGAGGCGCACACCGATTTCTTGTTAGCGGTCATTGCGGAAGAGTTGGGCTTTGCTGGCGTACTAACTGTCATCGTGCTGTTTGTCATTCTCGTGCAACGGGCTTTCGCCATCGGTCGCCGTGCGCTGCTGCTCGATCGATACTATGCAGGTCTCGTAGCACAGGGCATCGGTTTGTGGATCGGCGTGCAATCCTCCATCAACATGGGTGTGAACATGGGTCTGTTGCCGACCAAGGGCCTGACCTTGCCACTGATGAGCTTCGGCGGGTCGGGCATTCTCGCCAACTGCGTCGCGCTGGCGATCTTGTTGCGGATCGACTGGGAGAACCGGCAAGTGATGAGAGGCGCGGGGTGATGCCCAAATTGCTCGTGATGGCAGGCGGAACGGGCGGCCACATATACCCCGGCGTCGCCGTTGCCGAGGCTTTACGCTTGCGCGGCTGGTCAGTGGCTTGGATGGGAAATGCTAACGGCATGGAAGGAAACATCGTTCCGCAACTCGGCTACGAATTGGCGTGGATTCGTTTTGGCGCCTTGCGCGGTAAGGGCATGCTGCGCGCACTCATGCTGCCGATGAATCTGTTGCGCGGCTTCTGGCAAGCGCTGTGGGCGATTCGCCGCGTGCGGCCGAATGTGGTGCTGGGCATGGGCGGTTATGTGACGTTTCCCGGCGGCATGATGGCGGCATTATTGGGCCGTCCATTCGTGGTGCATGAGCAGAACTCCGTCGCCGGTTTGGCTAATCGCGTTCTCGCTAGCGTGGCCGACAAAGTTGTGGGCGGATTTCCCAATGTCATAAAGCGCGCAGAATGGCTCGGCAATCCCGTGCGCGCGGATATCGCGGCCATCCCCGAACCGGCGCATCGTTTTGCCGATCGCAGCGGACCTTTGAAAGTCCTGGTAGTTGGTGGCTCGCTCGGCGCCCAAGCGTTGAACACTGTGGTGCCGCAGGCGCTTGTCATGATTCCTCATACGGCGCGACCGCTCGTGACTCATCAGTCGGGGACCAAGCAACTGGATGCGTTGCGCGAAGCCTATGCACAAGCGGGCGTCGGCGGTGAACTGCTGGCTTATATCGACGATATGGCCGAGCGCTACGCCCAGGCCGATGTGGTGATCTGCCGTGCCGGTGCGCTGACGATCGCAGAGCTTTCCGCCGCGGGTGTGGCCAGCATTCTCATCCCCTTTCCGCACGCGGTCGATGATCATCAGACGAGCAATGCGCGTTTTCTTGCCGAGCGTGGCGCAGCCGAATTACTGCCTCAGTCGCAACTGACGCCGCTTGCATTGGCGAAGTTGTTGCAGAGTTTGGAGCGCGCGCGTCTTCTGAAGATGGCGCAAGCGGCGCGCGACCTTGCACGGCCGCATGCCGCCGACGCTGTGGCGGATATTTGCGCAGCGCTGGCAAAGCCATGAAGCAAGCCATTCTGCGAGCTATTTTATTGCGTGAGGCGCATGCCGCTGTCGCAACATGCGTGCGCTTCAGTACGCATGCGGTGGACAACGCAGCGTGGCCGAAGTCAAGACGTGCCGGAGACAAATATTTCTGTAACACTGCGCGTCGCGCGCGTGCATGCGCGAGCAAAAATAGAGCAGAGCGCGGAGACCTTCGCAATCCAGACCTTGGTAGTCAAATGAAACACAATTTAGTTGTCAGGAGCGCCGGTATTTTTGTTTGCGCGTCTTGTCGAGAGCTTCACGCATGAAACACAAAGTCAAACGTATTCACTTTGTCGGTATAGGCGGCTCAGGCATGAGCGGTATTGCCGAGGTGTTATGCAATCTGGGTTTCGAAATCAGCGGTTCCGATCTCGCCGATAGCGCAGTCACGCGCCGATTGCAGGCTCAAGGTGTGCGCGTCAGCATCGGCCACGTTGCAGAAAATGTCGTGGGCGCCGATGCCATCGTGACCTCCACGGCTGTGCGCGGCGATAACCCCGAAGTCGTTTATGCGCGTTCCAATCAGATCCCAGTCGTGCCGCGCGCGCATATGCTGGCGGAATTGATGCGTCTCAAGCAAGGTATCGCCATCGCTGGCACGCACGGCAAGACGACGACGACGAGCCTGACGGCAAGTATTCTCGCGGAGGGTGGCCTCGATCCGACGTTTGTGATCGGCGGACGGCTGAACTCTGCCGGTGCCAATGCCAAGCTCGGCAGCGGCGATTTTCTCGTTGCCGAGGCCGACGAATCAGATGCCTCTTTTCTGTATTTGAATCCAGTGATCTCGGTCGTCACCAACATCGATGCCGATCACATGGAAACTTATGGCCACGATTTTTCGCGCTTGCGCCAAGCCTTCGTCGACTTCCTGCACCGCCTACCGTTTTATGGCGTGGCGGTTTTGTGCGCCGACGATGTGCATGTGCGCGAGATCATTCCTTTCGTCTCCAAGCAGATCGTGCGCTACGGTTTGGCGGCGGATGCGGAAGTGCGTGCCGAAAACATCGAAACGTCGGGCACGCAGATGCGTTTCGATTGCGTACGCAAAAATGGTCATGTGACGCGCATGCCGGTGATGCTCAATTTGCCGGGCATGCACAACGTGCAGAACGCGCTTGCCGCGATCGCGGTAGCGACCGAACTCGGTGTGAGCGATGCGGCGATCCAGAAAGCGCTGGCCGAATTCAATGGCGTCGGCCGCCGCTTCCAGCGCTACGGCGAAGTCGCCGCACCCAGTGGCGGCAGCTTCACCTTGATCGACGACTATGGCCATCACCCGGCCGAGATGGCTGCAACGCTTGCCGCCGCGCGCGGTGCATTTCCGGGCCGCCGTCTGGTACTCGCATTCCAACCGCATCGTTACACCCGAACGCGCGATTGCTTCGAGGATTTCGTGCGTGTGCTTGGCACCGTCGACGCGTTGGTGCTGGCCGAAGTCTATGCCGCGGGCGAAGCGCCGCTAGTAGCGGCGGATGGGCGTTCCATCGCACGTGCGTTGCGCGTGAGCGGCAAGATCGAACCGGTGTTCGTCGAAGATATCAACGACATGCCGAAAAGTATTCTCGAAGTGGTGCGCGACGGCGATGTCGTGCTGACCATGGGTGCGGGTTCGATCGGTGCCGTGCCGGGAAAGCTGGCGCAGGTTTAAGCAGATGAGTGACTCAATGCAAGCGAAGATTCGCGAGAAAGTTGCAGTGCTGATGGGCGGACCTTCCGCCGAGCGCGAGATTTCGCTTATATCCGGCAACGCCGTGCTGGCGGCGCTACGCGCAAAGGATGTCGATGCGCACGCTTATGATCCGGCAGCGCAATCATTATGTGATTTGCATAAGGAAGGTTTTACGCGTGCGTTCATCGCGCTGCATGGCCGCTTCGGTGAAGATGGCGTCGTTCAAGGCGCGTTGGAGAGTTTGGGCATTCCATACACTGGCAGTGGTGTGATGGCTTCCGCGCTGTCGATGGACAAGTGGCGTACCAAGCTAGTGTGGATGGCGGCGGGAGTGCCTACTCCGAAATTTCATATGTTGACGCCGGGCGCCGATTTTTCGCGCGTTATTGATGAACTCGGCTTGCCGTTGATTATCAAGCCAGCGCGCGAAGGTTCATCGATTGGCGTCAGCAAGGTCAGCAGCGCCGCGGATTTCGGCACCGCTTTCGATCTGGCCTACAAGCTTGATCCACTTGTCATAGCCGAAGAGTTTGTTTCCGGTCAAGAACTGACCGCCGCAGTACTCGACGACACGGCGCTGCCACTGGTGCGGATCGAGGCGCCCGAAGGCAAGTACGATTACCAGAACAAATACTTTACCGATGAAGTGCGCTACCACTGCCCAGCGGGAGTGCGTCCGGAGTTGGAGTTGGCGATTCAAGAATGCACCCTGCGCGCATTTCAAGTATTGGGTTGCCGCGGTTGGGGACGTGCCGATGTGATCGTGCGTGCCGATGGCAGTTTTGCGTTTCTTGAGATGAATACTTCGCCCGGTATGACAGGCCACTCGCTGGTACCCATCGCGGCACGCGCGGCGGGCGTGGATTTTGAAACGCTGTGCGTGCGCATTCTGGAGCTGGCTCACTGTGGTTAACCACGAAGCCAATACGGCGCGGCAACCCGCCTTTCGCAAGGCGGCGCGTCCAGCCAACGTGCGTGCGGAACGCGCGGGCTTCTGGGACAGACCCGACTGGATGAATCTGGTCTCCGATATGTTGATGCTATTGGCATCCGTTACCATCGGTTATGCGGCTGTCAAATTGGTGTTGCGGTCGCCATGGTTCGGTCTGCACGAAGTGGTGGTGACCTCTTCGCTGGAGGAGGTCACCGCAGCGCAATTGGAATATGCCGCCGACTCGTCTCTGCGCGGCAATTTCTTTACCGTCGATCTCGATCAGGCACGCCAGGCATTCGAGAAACTGCCTTGGGTCCGCCATGCGGAATTGCGCCGCCGTTGGCCGGCGACCGTCGAAATCAATCTCGAAGAACAGCAAGCTGCGGCTTTCTGGCGTAGCGCCGAAAGTGGCGACATGCGATTGCTCAATCGCTACGGCGAAATCTTCGACGCCGCTACCGATGCGCAGCTTCCTGTTTTCAGTGGTCCGCCGGAAAGCGCCGCGCTGATGCTCGAACGTTGCGAGAAAATGGATGAACAGCTCAAGCCGCTCGGTCGACACATCGTGGCGCTAACGCTTTCAAACCGCATGGCATGGCAGCTCAAGCTAGACGACGGACTAGTGATCGAGCTTGGCCGCGACCAGATTCAAGCGCCGCTGGATGCGCGCCTCGAACGATTCGTTGCAGCGTATCCGCAGTCAGCGGAACGATTGGGCGAAAAAATAATAGTGGCCGATTTGCGTTATCCGAGCGGCTTTGCCGTGCGCTTGGCGGCCGCCGACAACAAAGGGAAATGATGAGCAAAGACAGCAAAGATCTGATCGTCGGCTTGGATATCGGCACTTCGAAAATCACCGCGATGGTGGTCGAGATGAAACCGGATGGGCGCGTCGAAGTCATCGGCGTGGCGACGCATCCTTCAAACGGTTTGAAGAAGGGCGTGGTGGTCAACATCGAAGCGACAGTCGATTCCATTTCGCGTGTGATCCAAGAAGTGGAATTGATGGCGGACTGCAAGGTGCACGACGTCTACACCGGCATTGCTGGTAGCCATATCCGCAGTTTCAATTCCAATGGCATGGTGGCGATCAAGGATAAGGAAGTCTCACCGCTGGATGTCGAACGCGTTATCGAAGTGGCGCGCGCCATGCCGATTCCGGCCGATCAGCAAATCCTCCACATCCTCACGCAGGAATTCATCATCGACGGACAGGATGGCGTGCGCGAGCCGATCGGCATGAGCGGTGTCAAGCTCGAAGTGAAAGTACACATCATCACTGGCGCTGTGTCGGCGTCGCAGAATCTTGTCAAGTGCGTGCGCCGTTGTGGGCTGGAAGTGGTCGATCTTGTGTTGCAACCGCTCGCTTCCAGCTTCGCTACGTTGTCCGAAGACGAAAAGGAACTGGGTGTCTGCTTGATCGACATGGGCGGCGGCACGACCGATCTCGCGGTGTTCACGCAGGGTGCCATTCGTCACACGGCCGTCATTCCCATTGCCGGCGACCAGATCACTAATGACATTGCCATGGCCTTGCGCACGCCTACGGCCGAGGCCGAAGAAATCAAATTGCGTCACGGCATTGCTTTGCAGACGCAGGTCGACCCCTCCGAAATTATCGAAGTGCCTAGCGTTGGCGATCGGCCACCGCGCAAGCTCTCGCGCGAAAGTCTGGCTGCCGTGATCCAGCCGCGCGTGCAGGAACTATTCGAATTGGTTCAGGCGGAATTGCGCCGCAGCGGTTATGAAGAGTTGTTATCGTCCGGCCTGGTATTGAGCGGCGGTTCCGCGACGCTGGCAAGCGTTTGCGAACTGGGCGAGGAAGTATTCCATATGCCCGTTCGAGTGGGTGTGCCCGTGTATCACGGCAGTCTCGCGGATGTCGTGTGTCAGCCGCAATATGCCAATGTGATGGGTCTCGTGCTGGAAGGCGCAGCGCAGCGCAGACGCGGCATCCAGGCGCGCGAGACACGTAATGTGCGCCAGGTTTTCGAGCGGATGAAATCATGGCTGGAAAAGAATTTTTGAACCTCGCGGCAATCTTGTTGCGAATGTGAGACAGAACATTCGGCGAGGGGGCTTGTGTTGAATCAGGCTATTTAGTAGTAGACTTTGAAATTGGTACTATATTTAGGGTGTTCCATGTACTATGTTGTTTAGGTGCGGAACGCCTTTGTGGCGCGAAAGCATGAGCGCGGCGTATGAGCGAAGGAGTACAGATGATCGAGATCGTTGAAAAGGAAGCCAGCGGAACCGTGATTAAGGTGATTGGTGTTGGCGGTGCCGGTGGTAACGCGGTTGATCACATGATTCGCGAGGGTGTCCAGGGCGTTGAATTCATCTCTGCAAACACCGACGCTCAGGCGCTTAAACGCTCAATGGCGCAAACCAAATTACAACTCGGCCCAAGCGGCTTGGGCGCTGGCGCCAAACCCGAAGCGGGCCGCGCCGCAGCGCTGGAAAATCGTGAGCGCATTGCCGAACATCTGAGCGGCGCTCACATGGTATTCATCACCGCCGGCATGGGCGGCGGTACGGGCACGGGCGCTGCACCGGTCGTGGCGGAAGTGGCGCGCGAGTTGGGCATCCTGACGGTGGCTGTGGTCACCAAGCCTTTCGATTTCGAAAACCGCATTCGCGTGGCCGACAGTGGCATCGAAGAACTCTCCAAGCACGTCGACTCGTTGATCGTCGTGCTCAATGACAAACTGATGGAAGTGTATGGCGATGATGCCAGTTGCGAGGAATGCTTCCGCGCCGCCGACAATGTCCTGCGCAATGCAGTAGGCGGCATCGCGGAAATCATCAACGTGCCCGGTCTGGTCAACGTCGACTTCCAGGATGTACGCACATTGATGGCCGAGATGGGTCGCGCCATGATGGGCTCGGCCGAAGCATCCGGTCTGGACCGCGCACGCATCGCCGCCGAACAGGCCGCTGCCAGTCCGCTGCTCGAAGGTATCGAACTGTCGGGCGCGCGCGGTGTACTGATCAATATTACGTCTAGCCGCTCGCTCAAAATGTCCGAAGTGCGCGAGGCTGTGCAAACCGTGCGTGCGTTCGCGATGGAAGATGCAACGGTGTTTTACGGTACCGTCTTCGACGAAAGCATGGAAGATCGCATTCGTGTAACGGTATTGGCGACGGGTCTGGGTACGCGCCGCGCGGCGGCACGCCAACCCGTGATGCAAGTCGTCAAGACGGGCACCGATAATGTTGGAATGGAAGTGAATTATGGAGAACTGGAGATGCCAGCGGTGATTCGTCGCACCACGCGCACGACAGTGGAAGCGATGAGTGCCAATGGTTTTGGAACCTACGACATCCCGGCCTTTTTGCGTAAGCAAGCAGATTAAAGAGGCGTTGTCTCCTGGCTGGACTTGGGGCTGTGGCGAGCGGTGGCTGTAGAGCGCCGCTGCACAGCCCTTTATTTTCCTGGCCCTATCATTTCCGGGAACGAAGAATGCTGAGGATGAAATGAATGTTTCATCGGATGTGTCATCGTCATGACTTGCTCAAGCGTTGTGCAACACAGCAGTTATGTAATCGTGATGCTACACTCGCGCCAATCGATGATTTGATTGGATGAGCTGAATTGGCAAGCGGGTTGTACAACGGGGGTTGGACACGAGGGTTGGCAATATGATCCGTCAGCGAACGCTTAAATCGGTAGTCAAGGCCACTGGTGTCGGCTTGCACGGCGGCGAACGCGTCGAGATGAGCCTGCGTCCGGCCGCACCCAACACGGGCATCGTCTTTCGGCGCGTCGATCTTACACCGCCCGTCGATCTGCCCTCCGATCCCTACACGGTCGTCGACACGCGCATGTGTTCCGGTTTGCAACAAGGTAGCGCCAAAGTCGGCACAATCGAACATCTCATGTCGGCATTATGCGGATTGGGTATCGACAATTGCTATGTGGACGTCGATGCGCCAGAACTTCCTATCCTCGATGGCAGTGCCGCGACCTTTGTGTTCCTCATTCAATCCGCTGGTATCGAAGCGCAGAACGCTGCCAAGAAATTCTTGCGTGTCAAAAAAGCAGTCGAAGTGCGCGAAGGCGACAAATGGGCCAAGCTCGAACCGCATGATGGTTTCAAACTGTCTTTCTCCATCCACTTCAACCACCCAGCCATCGATCACACACCGACCGAAGTGACCGTGGACTTTGCGC
Source organism: Rhodocyclaceae bacterium (assembly GCA_036273835.1). Taxonomy (GTDB): domain Bacteria; phylum Pseudomonadota; class Gammaproteobacteria; order Burkholderiales; family Rhodocyclaceae; genus DASUGV01. The sequence goes on along the minus strand of DASUGV010000110.1, from coordinate 1,578 downwards.
AGCACAGCTACGCACGCGACGTTGCGCGGGCCCGCACCTTCGGTCAGATGCAGGACCTGGAAGCATTGCTCAATGCCGGGCTTGCGCGGGGTGGTAGTCTCGATAATGCCATTGTCGTGGATGAGTACCGGGTACTCAACACTGATGGTTTGCGCTACGACGACGAATTCGCCAAACACAAGGTGCTCGACGCCATCGGCGATCTTTACATTGCCGGCTATCCAATGCTGGCGGCATACAGCGCTAACAAATCCGGCCATGCGCTCAATAACCAAATCCTGCGTGCTTTGCTCGAAGACAAAACGGCTTGGGAACTGGTGAGTTTCGAAGATGAAGCTGCGTTGCCTGCCACTTTACGTGGCCAGTTCGCGTTGCAATTCAACTGATGCTGATCCTGCGCGCTGTAGGATTACTGCTGCTCGTCGCAATTGCGATTTGCATCGGCGCTTATCTGATTACGGGTGACAAGCGCTATTCCGTCTTGTCTGTGCGCATGCTGCGCATCGGCTTGGCAGTGGCTTTGGTGTTCATGGGGATGTTGGTGCTCGAACGCCTGATCGGACCAATCTTATAAAACGGCGAAGCCACACAAATTTCTTTGATCTTCCAAGTACGATTTGACGGCCCTACATCGTTGGATGATAATGCGTTGCAAATGTAATGCAAAGGGCTTCCCATGAAAACTGCCACCATTCCTTCGCTACGCGTTGCGCCCGAGCTGCGCGAAGCGGCTGAGGCGGTCTTGCAAGAAGGCGAGACTCTTTCTGCTTTCGTCGAAACCTCTATTCGTCGTTGTATTGATTCGCGGCAGGCTCAACAAGCGTTCATTGCTCGCGGTATCGTTTCCGGTCTGAAGGCGAAGCGTAGCGAAAAATACGTTGACGCGGATATGGTGTTGGGCAAGCTGGAGGCGCGACTTGCCAAGGCAAAAAAGCGTGCATGAGTTATCGCGTACGCTTCACCCCCGAAGCAGAAGAAGACCTGCTTAGACTTTACGACTTCCTGATTCAGCAAGATATTCAAGCAGCGGTACATGCTCTATCCGCAATTCGCAAAGCGGTGAGTCTGCTTCAAGATTTTCCCTTTACTTGTCGCAAAGCATCAGGTGGCGATAGTGCGCTATTGCGTGAGCTGATTATCTCGTTTGGCAATAGTGGTTATGTCGCGCTCTTTGAGATCGAAAGTACCACTACCGTTACGATTCTCGCTGTGCGTCATCAAAGGGAAGAGGATTTTCATTGAAATATGATGAATGTATAAATCTTTATTGCATCGCACCCAGGTGTCGCCGCTTTGACGCCTAGCCCGAATCCCGCAACATCTTCTTGAGCGCCGCGCCCAGCGGTGACGCCGCATCAACCTTCTGTTGAAGTGCATCCAGCGCCGTTCTTCCCTGATTGCCAAGATGCCGTGAATGAGTCGCCTCCGGTTTGCCAGTCGCCGCATTCTGAATAGCGCGGACTTTCACTTTGACGGCTGTCACCGGTTGACCTCCGGTTTGCATCGCTGCGATCAGACTATCGATGCTCATGTTCAGGCGCGATGCGATGGATGGGTTCGTCGCATGCAAGGTGAGGG
>DASUGV010000109.1:0-2460 GCA_036273835.1 Rhodocyclaceae bacterium | reverse complement strand
CTCCGGTAATTCGTAGAGCAAGCGATGAGTATAAACCCTATAATGGGTTTTGTTCAAATAAATGAAGTGTCAGGGAGTTTCGGACGAGTCGTTTGTCATAGTAGGACGGAGCAGCCTATTTTCTTTTCTTCGTACCGTAGGGCTTTGCAGGTTCTTGTATCGTATGGCCTGCGTTTCTCAATCGGTTTTCCCAATTTGCGTCATGGCTGGATTGCTTGCCATGTCGGGTTTCCGTCCGCGAGGCTTCTTTTTGATGTGGCTCTTGGCCGACGTAGGCATCGTTTTCGGCGATACCTTTTTGTTGACGGATATAGGCGTTCAGTTCGTTTTCCCATTGCCAATAAGTCGATTCATCGGGGATGGCGCGCAAGCCTTCTTTGAGAAAAGAGGGCAGGGTGTCCGCAACTTCCCGCAGATCTTTTGCCTTGCGTCGAATGAAGTACTTCCATCCTTCCGGCAGCGATTGATAGTCTTCGATGAGCGTCACGTGGGCGCGGACGTCGCTTTTAGCCGCACCCAAAAGTTCGGGAACGGTCAGACCGAATACCGTTGCCAAGGCTTCCATCGTGTCGATACTGGCACCGACGTCTCCTGCCAAAACACGTTGAATGCTGGAGAGCGACAGAGCGGCCTCGTTAGCCAACGACTTCGGTTTGTTGGCACTGTCGGCAAAGTGCGCATCCATGAGTTGCTTGACGTTGCGAGCAAGCAGCAGTCGAGCACTTCCTGGAGATTTCTTCGTTTTCGTTTGTCCCTTCATGGCACTCGACATTGCCAGTAAGGTAGACCCATGTGCGGGTTAGGTGAACCCGCTTAAGAGTTCTGTATCGTTTCGTCACAATTACTGCGTCAGTACGGTTGCTTTCTTTGACACGCGCCGACAACCTTCTTGCGCTCGTTGCGGACTCTGCATCACAACGGATGTTGACGCCGCCGAGTTTCGCTTGATGGCGCTGGTCGGTGCATTCGCTATTCGAATGCGCCCATATCGATCAATTTTAAATCGACGATGGTGATCTGCCGATAACACTTGGGTATCCTTCAGCCCGATATAGGTTCGATCTCTGGCTCATCAATATATGTCATTGTCATGTGCCGCATGCTCACCGACGTGATGAAAGTCGTCTATCCGCACGCGGCTCTTTCGCAGATTTTTCGTATGCTGTCGCTACGTGTCAAAAATTGAGCGAGTAATTCAAGCGGCTTCGGATTTTTCGGCCGTATTACTGAGCATGCCGATTCGCGCCAACACCACGAATCCAAGGCCGCCGAGAATCAGGGGAACGTAGAGCGTTGCGAAGCGCCACAGTATGAGTGCGGTGGCTATGGTCGATTGCGTTATCCATGGCGAAAACATTGCGGCGAGCCCCAGGTCCGCGCTGCCGCCGCCGGCTGGTACGCCGGTCCACTGTGCCAGATGGAGCACCATCGCTTGCATGACCAGTACGAAGCCGAAGGGAAGGCGACGATGCAATTCCACCAGTGCATACCAAAGCGCGCCGTAGCGAAGCAGCCATTGCAGCGCCGTGCACAACAATAATGCGAAATTCCACTTTGGATGCCCATTCAAAAGCGCTGCAATCTGCACGCGCATATCCTTGCCGAACTGTTTGAGGCGTCCTTGTCTAGTTCGTAGCCATGGAATGGCACGAATGAAAGCGCGCAGTACCGTCAATATCCGCTGCCGGTTGAACCACAACACACCGATGCAGGCAGCCCCGATTAATAGAACAATGGCATAATTAAAGTGACTCGTTTTAGGAAGCGCCTGAGTCAATGGTCCCAAGGCGAAAAATGTAGCGATGGGAACGGCTATTGCGAAGAAAACAAGATCAAGCGCCTGATCCGCGCCGACGACTGTCGTCGCGACGCTCCACGAAGCTCCCGTCCGTTGCAACAATGCAATGTTTGCCACATAGCCAGCAGCACCGGCGGGTGAGCACAAGAATGCGAAATCGGTCACCAGCGTGATTGCGAAGGTACGCACAAAGCCGGGCCGCTGCCCAAGGCTGCGCAACAGTATCTGTAGTTTGCCGGTCTTGGCGATGGCGCTTGTGACCGCAATTGCGGCGAGGATTGCGATAACGTGCGATGCAACGTTCTGCAGGCTCGCGAGAACATTGCCGAACAGCATGAATGGCGCGCCAACTGCCAGTCCGACACCGACGGCGGATAGCGCAAACGCGGCGCGCCGCATTCCCATTGCGGACTCGATCGATCGTCGGCGCGTAGTATTCGCATTGCAAACGGCAGCTTTATTTTGCGTGGCGATATTCGTATCCTCCAATCTAAGAATTGTCTTCTTTGTGGCGCAGATTCTGCTCGAATGGGTCATGATACTTGACCGAGCGCTGGTGCGATTGAAAGGAATTGCGATGGAAACGATTACTTTGCCCGTGCAGGGCATGACGTGCGGTGGCTGTGTTCGCTCGGTGACGCGTGTGCTGACGGCGATTGAAG
>DASUGV010000108.1:0-3152 GCA_036273835.1 Rhodocyclaceae bacterium | reverse complement strand
GCCGGCGAGCTCAGGATAGCTTGTTAGTCCAGAAAGAGGGAACGTGTCTTCGAGGAACCGCTTTAGGCTGTTGAGCCGCTGATTGCCATCAATGACTGAGAACGATTCGTCACGTTCTTGGTTCATGTAGATTACAGGTATGGGACATTGAATGATCAAAGACTCAATCAACCTCGAGGCCTGTCGATCAGTCCAGACGTATCGTCGTTGAAACTCAGGGATCGCCACTTCATTTTTACTCATCATTTCCACGAGAGTGGAAACAGCGAAGTCATATTGCTCGGTACGTAGTATTCGACGCTCGGGAGGAATTGAAAGTATTGCTTCCTCAAACTCTTCTTCTGGTTCTTGAGGGAACAAAGCGTCCGCGAGAGCTTCTTGGTCCTGACTCAAAATCTTTTTTGTGGCCATGCTAGTCCTTTGACGATACGCTAACTCAGTTGCTTATGCAGGTGGCAACGGAAGCACAACTTTTGCAAAAAGTTACCACGAGCACGATAAGGTGAGCTCAGTGGCCTTATCGCTATGCCAATCGCACAAGATCATACGCCGCGTAGATATATCTTGCTTACCTGCAACTACTACTTTGCCGGTTACTATCTACTCCTATTCATACAAGGGAAGTGGTCCTGAATGCCAAGAGAAGTTGAAGAGAAACCCCTGCGTGCGGTCATCGCAGTCGTGCAACTGCCTAATGTGAGCGATGTGGAGTTCGAGGCCTCGCTCACTGAGTTGCGCGAGCTGGCGAAGACGTTGGGATTCGTGGTCGTGCGTACCTTCGTGCAAAAGCGCGCGGGTTTTGACACGATGGGGTATGTGGGTGTCGGCAAGCGGGAAGAGATTCGTGCCTTCGTGGACAACGTGTATGCGCCCGATGAGTCGGAGCACGCAATGCGGGCTCCCGCTGGTAATGACGAAGGTGAAGTCGGCGGTAATGTCGATGTCATTTTGGTCGATCACGAGATTTCGCCGTCGCAAGCGCGCAATCTGGAGATCGAAGGCGGTGCCGAGGTGATGGACCGCACGATGGTCATTCTCGAGATCTTTCATCGCAACGCGCGTTCGCGCGCGGCGAAGGCGCAGGTGGAGATTGCGCGGCTGGGTTACATGGCGCCGCGCCTGCGCGAAGCGGCGAAGCTGGCGGGGCCGCAAGGGCGGCAACGCAGCGGTACGGGCGGACGCGGTGCAGGCGAATCGCATAGCGAACTGGACCGGCGCAAGATTCGTGACCGCATTGCCGAGTTGCAGTTGGAGATCAACGCGATGAACGCCGAGCGCGATACGCAGCGTGCGCGGCGGCAGCAGCGTCAAGGTCTCGCCAGCGTGGCGCTCGTTGGCTACACGAATGCGGGCAAGTCCACCTTGATGCGCGCACTCACCGGCAGCGAAGTGCTGGTCGCCAACAAACTCTTTGCGACGCTCGACACGACCGTGCGGGCGCTGCACCCCGAGAGTGTGCCGCGCGTGCTCGTGAGCGATACCGTTGGCTTTATCAAGAATCTGCCGCATGGGTTGGTCGCGTCGTTCAAATCGACGCTCGACGAAGCGCTCGATGCATCGCTGTTGCTGCACGTCATCGACGCCAGCGATCCAGGTTTCGAACGCCAGCTCGAGGTGACCGACAAGGTACTCGAGGAGATCGATGCCGATGTCGTATCGCGCATCCGCGTGTTCAACAAGATCGATCACGTTGGCGACGAGGCGGCGCAAGCCGAGCGCGAAGCGATGCTGCGGGCGAAGTATTCCGATTGCATAGTGATGAGCGCGCGTCGTCCCGAGGACGTGGCGAAGCTGCACCAAGCCATCGTTGCATTCTTTCAGCGGGACCTGGTCGAAGCGGAGCTGTTCCTGCCGTGGTCGGCGCAGCAGTTGCGCAAGGAAATCTACGCCAGTTGTCAGATACTCGAAGAACGCGCGGACGAGCAGGGCGCATGGTTCCGCTTGCGTGGCGAGGCAGATGCGCTGGAAAAATTACGTACGCTGTTTGCCCAGACATAACCAATATTCGATTGGCATTTAGTCTCCGGCGGAAAGCGCGACATATGCTTCCCTTGCGAACTGGCTAGAAATGGCGACCGCCGTCTGGCCTGCCCGGCTTCGGGCGTGTTGTTGATCCCTGCAAAAAGCAATCTGTGTCGTGCAAATCCCCTTTTATTGCCCTAGTATTTGTTGGTTCGCTTTGTGGGTGCGGACGACGACAAGGGCAAACGCCCAATAAATCAAGGAGACTATCAATGAAAACTCAACACACAAGGCTGGCGTTGGCCGGCTTCGCGCTGGCCTGGTCAGCAGCCGGCGTGGCCAGTACTTATTACGTTTCACCGAGTGGCAGCGACAGCGCGGCAGGTAGCCAGTCCGCGCCCTGGAAGTCGATCGCACGTGCGCAGACCACTGCGGTGGGTGGCGACACGGTCTATGTGCGCGGCGGTACCTACAGCATCACCAAGGGTGTGAATACCTGTGCCTCGGAGACCGATACGGTCAATGCCATCTACCTGACCAAGAGCGGTAGCTCCGGCAGTCCGATCAGATATTGGGCCTACCCCGGTGAAACGCCCGTATTCGATTTCAGCAATATGTCGGATGACTGTCGCGTGAAGGGCTTCAATATCACCGCGTCGTGGATTTACCTCAAGGGCCTCGAGGTCGAGGGCGTGCCTCAGCACAACAACAAGAACCACGAATCCTGGGGCGTGTGGGTGAACGGCAGCAGTAACGTGATTGAACAACTCAATGTGCATAACATCATGGGCGCCGGCGTGTTCATCCAGAACGGTGGCAATAACCTCGTGCTCAACACCGATTCGCACGACAACTATGATCCGCTCACATCGAACGGTGCGGGTCAGAGCGCAGACGGCTTTGGTGCGCACATCTCGGCCGGGTTCTCCGGCAATGTGTTCAGAGGCTGCCGTGCATGGAATAACTCGGACGATGGCTTCGATCTGATCAACGCCTATTCATCCGTGACCATCGAAAACTCTTGGTCCTGGCATCAGGGCTACTTGCCCGGAACCAATACACCCGTAGCTGCGGGCAATGGCAACGGCTTCAAGATCGGCGGTTATGACGGTGTATATGTGTCCAATGGTGTGAAGCACACTCTGCGTTTCTCGGTGGCGTTCAACAACAAGTCCGCAGGTGTGTACGCC
>DASUGV010000107.1:0-7764 GCA_036273835.1 Rhodocyclaceae bacterium | reverse complement strand
CGTAGGTCCCTGGTTCGAGCCCAGGTCGAGGAGCCAATTAAATAAACGACAGCGCGCCTCATGGCGCGTTTTTCGTTTATCGATGATGTACATTCTGTTTATTGCTGATGCACAACGCACAGCATTATCCAATTTCCATGCAAATGCGAGTGCCCCGCTCGCCGTGTCTGCTCTTCCGCCGGTCGAACGAGCGCTGCAACCGGCCAGTGCTTGAGCAAGACAGCAACGGTGCCGATAATGCAATAACTCTTGATCAAAGATTTGCGCGTGTCCTCAATCAGTCATATCCCTCTATCAGCCATTCAACGAGCGCCATCGCGGCTCCAAAGTGAAGGGCCACCGCTCGATAGCATGGGCCGCGCTCTGCGCGATCTGCGCATCTCCGTTACCGATCGCTGCAACTTCCGCTGCAGCTATTGCATGCCAAAGGCCGCGTTCGATCGCGACCACGCTTTCCTGCCGCGCGACGCGCTGCTGTCGTTCGAAGAAATCGCGCGTCTGGCAAAAATATTCGCCGGCTTAGGCGTGCAGAAAATCCGCCTTACCGGCGGCGAACCCTTGCTGCGCAAGAATCTGGACCGGCTCGTCGCTATGCTATCGGCATTGCCGGGCATCGAGCTAACGCTGACCACCAACGGCGCATTGCTCGCCCGCCAAGCCAAGGCATTGCGCAACGCCGGCCTGCATCGCTTGACGGTCAGCCTCGATTCGCTCGACGACGCGGTATTCCGCGCCATGAACGACGTCGACTTTCCCGTCGCGGATGTATTGCAGGGTATCGAAGCGGCCGAAGCAGCCGGCTTCGACAATATCAAGATCAACATGGTGGTCAAACGCGGCGTCAATGACAAAGGCATCATTGACATGGCCGATCGTTTTCGCGGCAGCGGCCACATTCTGCGTTTCATCGAATACATGGATGTCGGCGAAAGCAACGGCTGGCGCATAGACGATGTCGTTCCCGCGCGAGAACTCATCAAGCATATTTCTGCAACGCATCCGCTGGAAGTGATGGACCGAGCGTATACAGGAGAGGTCGCGGAACGCTGGCGCTACCGCGACGGGCAAGGCGAAATCGGTGTGATCGCTTCCGTCACGCAGGCATTCTGCCGCGACTGCACGCGACTGCGGCTATCGCCTGAGGGCAAAATGTTCACCTGCCTCTTTGCCAGTCATGGACACGATCTGAAAACCCTCTTGCGCAGCGGCATAGACGAAGAAAAACTTGCCGACCGGATTGCGCAGGTCTGGAGCGTGCGGCAGGATCGTTACTCCGAACTGCGTGGCCTCGACCACGCGTCACACCACAAAATTGAAATGTCATATATCGGCGGATGAAAACGACATTGACTGGAGTCATTCTCGCTGGCGGACAAGGCAGCCGCATGGGCGGGCTCGACAAGGGGATGATGCCGCTCAACGGGCAACCGCTTGTGAGCTGGGTCCTGGAGCGCATGAAACCGCAAGTCGATGAAATTCTGATCGTCGCCAACCGCAACCTGGACGAATATCGCGCGCTGGGCCATCCGGTCGTGCGCGACATCCGCGCCGGCTTCCTCGGCCCGCTGGCCGGACTCGAAGCGGCGATGGCCGCCGCGCATCACAACTGGATTTTGACCTGCCCCGTCGACGCGCCCCTGCTGTGCGCGGACTATGCCAATCGCATGTTGAAAGAATCGCGCGGACGCCCGGCCGTCGCCACGCTCGATGGCCGCATGCAGCCCATCTACGCTTTGCTGCCGCGCCATGCGCTGACCGGGCTGCGGGCATTCTTGATGGCTGGCGGGCGCAAGACTTCGCTATGGCTGGAGTCGCTCGCCGCCGTCGAAGTCAATTTCGACGATTGCCCCGAAGCTTTTCTGGATGTAGATACGCCGGAGCAGTTGGACGAATTGGCACAGCGAGTTTTGAACGAAGGTTTGGTTTAGCCACGCGCTGCATCTCGGAAGTAGCCTGGAATCCAGGTGGGTGTCAGCCCACGAACAAACAGACAAGCCCCGGATTCCGCAATGCTTCATCCGGGCTACTTGCTAAGAATCAGTTTTGTCTGATGGCAATAATGGATTCCACACGGTTCTCTGTGCCCCCAACCATTTCCTGGAAGTCGTTGTGTGAGAGGTTTGTCTTTTCCAGCACTAAGTTGAGCGCTTTGGAATAGACAAACTTTTTCACTATATCTTGCTCTCCGTTTGTTAGAAAACAAGAGCTAACCGACTTCAAGCGCCCATCAAGCGTTATCTCAATAGCATCTACGTGAACCATTTTGTTATTGATTAAGACATCACGAGAAGTTGGCGCAGAGGTTCCTTTGTATTTCACTTCGTTGGTGCATTCACCGCCATAGTTTGTTGACTTCAATTTCCAATCCGTGGAAGAAGTCCACTCCATGCCGGGTTTTAGCTCTCCCGAAGGCATCCAATGCAGAATGGCGCTTGAATCATAAGTTTTACGTGCCCCTGTATTGTCGATCCAACCGACCTGCGCAAAAGTGTTGTCGTAGACCTCCATGCCATTTGAAAACTTCAGAATGCGCTCGTGCCCATCATCAGACTGCACAGTAACCTCAAAAGGCTTGCCAGGTTCCTTTGATAATACTATTGCCCCTCGTATTTCCGGTTGCAAGTAAAGCGTACGCTGATACGTCAGCTTGTCCCCCGTCTTGATCGGACGTAGTCCAGCAGCATCAAATGCAGTTGGCTGGCTTTCTTGTGCACCCGAAAATGAAGGAAGGAAAATACTAGCAAACGCTATAGCTGCGTAAGTAAAACACTTCATTGAGGCTCTCCCTGTGAGTATATGTCTCGAACGGCGCTCAACGCGCCTCCGCAGTTCAATTGCACCTGTCATAAAGCGGCAATAAGATCGCGATGATAGAGGGCTGATGCTTCGAATTGACTGCCCATTAGGGCAGTTTTATCGCTGATCATTGCCTCATTTGCAATCCTCAGCTTCGTCAATCCTCCTCAGGTACGCTCAACGCTTTCGGCACATCATCCAACTGCACAGATTCAATGCGTGCAAACTGACTGGAGATTTTCCGGCTGCTGGTGTGCACCTCTTGTGTCTCTTCATGTGCCCGGCGTATCTGATCGGCCAATCGCTTCATGCGTTCGTCGAAGCGTGAGAAATCCGCCGAAAGTTTGCCGAGCGCCTCTTTAATTACGTGAATCTGCTTGCGTGTTTCGACGTCCTTGAGCACGGCGCGCGCCGTGTTGAGCACGGCCATGAGCGTTGTCGGCGAAACGAGCCACACGCGCTTGGTCTGCGCGTAGCTGACGACTTCAGGATGGTAAGCGTGAATCTCGGCGAACACCGCTTCGGCAGGAATGAACATGACGGCGCCATCGGACGTTTCGCCGGCCACAATGTACTTGCCGGCGATGGCATCGACGTGGCGGCGCACGTCCTGGCGAAATGCGCTTTGCGCGGCCTTGCGATCCGACTCGCTGACGCTCGGCTCGAACATGCGGTGGTAATTTTCCAATGGAAATTTTGCGTCGACGGCCACCATGCCGGTCGGCTCGGGTAGGCGCAATATGCAGTCGGCGCGTACACCGCTCGCCAGCGTCGCCTGGAATGTATAGGCGTCCGGCGGCAATGCGTTCTGGATCAATGCTTCCAGTTGCACTTCGCCGAAAGCGCCGCGCGCTTTCTTATCGCCCAGCAACTCTTGCAAGCTGACGACGTTGACGGTCAGGTCGCCGATTTTTTTCTGCGCTTCGTCGATGGTTGCCAGACGCGCCATGACATTGGCAAATGTTTCGTTGGTCTTTTTGAAGCCTTCGTCGAGGCGCTGATTGACCACACCGGTAATGGCATCCAGCCGTTCGTTGATGGCACGCGTGAGCAATTCGGTGCTGGCACCCAATTGTGCCGACGCGCCGCGCAAGCCATCCTGCAGGAGCTCGCGGTCTGCGCGCGCGGTCTCGCTCAAAGTCTGCAGTGTTTTGGTAACGAATTCTGTTTGCGTGGCATGCATACGGTCGCCCAAGCGTTCCAGACCGGCATGCAAATCATTCAGCATATTGCGATGGCCGGCGGCAAGCGACGCTTCCGAGCGCCGCACCAGTTCATCGCCCTGCCGCCGCAGTTGCTGTCTGAGTTGCCAACCCAACCACAATAACGCGCAGGCGAGCAGCAACACGGCCAGCACCAACCACATTTGAAAATTCACAAACCTCTCCGTAGGCGAGATATCACATCAACAATGCCGTTGTCATTCATCATGCAGACATCAAGCGCGGTTCGACCTGCACAGTGCCGCCATCGCAAACCCATAGCGTTTGTCCCTCTTGCACGGTGCATTGCAATTGCATGGTGCGTTCGGCCAATGCGGCCAGCGCCGCACATTCACTCGGCTGCAGCATGAAGACGGTGAGTTTGTCGAGCTTGGAGAACGCCTTGGCATTCTGACTCCACCACACATCCACGCCGCGTCCATAGGCATAGACGATGACGCGATCTGCGCGACCGCATGCTTTGCGCAGCGCACGTTCGTCGGGCTGCCCTACTTCGATCCAGCATTCGATGGCACCGGTGAGATCTTTTTGCCATAGCGCTGGTTCATCTTCCGTGGAGATGCCACGGCCGAATTCCATCGCGTCGCTGGCGTTCAGTGCGAAAGCCAGCAGGCGCACCATCATGCGTTCATCCGTTTCGGAAGGATGGCGCGCCAGCGTCAGTGCGTGATCCTGATAGTAATTGCGATCCAGGTCGGCAATCTGCAACCCGGCCTTGTAGATCGTGGCCTTGAGTGCCACGCGTTATTTCCGGCGCAGCACGAAAACAAATTCATCGGCGGGCGGCTCGCTGCCTGAAAGAAGCTCGTGTCCCGTTTGCCGTGCGAACGCGGCAAAGTCCTTGACCGTGCTGGGATCGGTGGCGACGACACGCAAAACCTGGCCGGTCGTCATATCGGCCAGCGCTTTTTTCGCACGTAAAATGGGAAGCGGACATTTGAGTCCCTTCACGTCGAGTTCCTTATCGAATTCCATTACTGCCGTCTCCATCGCTGCATCGCGTTATCTATCCTGCATAACCCTGGCGGCCGCCTCTATTGTCCTTGGCGTCTTCCTTTTGCTTGGCGCGCAATTCTCGCAACCTGGCGTCGATCGCCGATTGCTCGTAATAGTCGCCACCGCCGCTGTGCTGTGCCAGCTGCAACTGATCGATGGCTGCGAGCAAGTTGCCGCGCAAAGCATACACCTCGGCCTGCGCACGATACTGTTGCGTCGGCTTGCCCAGCGCCTGATAGGAACGCGCCTGGAAGGCGTAGAGCCGGTCGTCTTGCGGATTTTGCGCGATCTGATCGTTCAGCAAGGCAAGCGCCTGGTCGGGCTTGCCGCCATCGAGATACGCCAGCACTTCGCAATCGACCAAGGCCCGGCTACGCGGATAACGGCTTTGCGCATTGTGGCATATGCTAGCGGCATCGAGCGGATGGCCTTGCGCCGTCGCAACGTCGGCAGCCAATGTCTCGATCATTGGACTATTCAGTTTGAGTTCGCGCAAACTCGCAAGCGCCTTGCCGGCTTCGGCCGGCTTGTGGTCGCGCAGATAGACGCGCGTCAACGCATAGCGTTTTGCGGCCGCGTCTTGTGGACGGCTGTCGTTGCTCGCTGTGATGCGCGCGATGGCATCGCGCGGCGTTCCCTGTTCGGCATTCAGCTTGGCGCGCACCAGCGTGAACTCAGTGGAGTCGACCACCTGTTTGTACTTGCTGGCGTAGGCGCGGCCCTGCATGTCCGCGATACGCTCCAAAGTCAGCGGGTGGGTCTGCAGGTAGGCCGGAGCATTTCCCTCATTGAGCTGGCTTGCGCGCTGCAAGCGCTCGAAAAAAGTCGGCATGGCGCGCACATCGAAACCCGCCGCCTCGAGCGTCTGAAAACCAACGCGATCGGCCTCGCGCTCGAAGTCGCGCGAATAGCTCAGCTGTCCCTGTATGGCAGCCGCCTGCCCAGCCATGATGGCTGCCTCCGGTACTTGCGAATTGCCGTGTGCACCGAGCACCGCCACCAACAATGACGCCAGCATGGTCGCTGTCGCATTGCCCTGCTTGGCTAAAGAACGTGCCATATGGCGCTGTTCGATGTGGCCGATTTCGTGCGACAGCACCGAGGCCAATTCCGACTCGCTCTGCGTGACGGCCAGCAATCCGGTGTGTATGCCGACATAGCCACCCGGCATCGCAAAAGCGTTGATGGTGGGATCGCGTAAAACGAAGAAAGTAAAATCCTGCCCGCGCAAGCCGCTGGCAGCGACGAGTCGCGAACCGAGAACGTTGATATAGTCCTCGATATCCGCATCGTCGACGTAACTGAAGTCTTCGCGTATCTCGCGCATCGCCAACTCGCCGATGCGACGTTCCTGCGCAGGCGAGAGATCGGCTTGCGCGGGATCGCCCAGATCCGGCAGTGTGTTAGCGAACTGAGCCGAAGACGGCTGCAGCATGGAAGTTGCCAGCAAGCTCGCTACTAACGTACGAGCCAAGCATCGTCGGAAAGAGAATTGCACGTTCATGGGAGGTTATGATACTGCCCGAGCTCGCTATGAAAAACACCGCCGTGTAACAAAACCTATCGATCGTGCCCAAATGACCCGTTCCAGCAAATCTCCAAACGCCTCTCAGCTAACGCACTTCGACGCGCAAGGTCGGGCGCACATGGTGGATGTCGGCGCAAAGCCCAAGACATGCCGGCGCGCGCTGGCCACGGGACGCATCGTCATGCAGCCCACCACGCTGGCGATGATCCGCGACGGAAATGCCAAGAAGGGAGATGTCCTCGGCGTGGCACGTATCGCCGCCATTCAGGGCGCCAAGCGCGCAGCCGAGCTGATTCCCCTATGTCATCCCATCCCCTTGACCAAAGTGTCGGTGGCGTTCGAACTGGATGACGCCACTAGTGCTGTGATCTGCACCGTCACGACCGAGACAGTGGGCCGCACCGGGGTCGAGATGGAAGCCCTCACCGCAGTCAACATTGGCCTGTTGACGATTTACGATATGTGTAAAGCGGTGGATCGCGGCATGCGCATCGATGGCGTGCAGTTGCTGGAAAAAGAAGGCGGCCAATCTGGCCAGTGGCGTGCCAGCGACAATACAAGCGGCAAGTCGCTCTGACTACGCCGTAATATGCAAAAGATAGATCGAAGTCGCCCTTTTTATTAGACTGGCTGTTTCTTCATCGCATCCTCTGTGGCCGATGGCACAAGAAATTGAGCTCAAGCTCGCCTTCCCTCCGGCTGCCCACAAGTCGCTTCTACAACATCCGCTCATTGCGGGCGCCGCCAATGCCGAGCGTACCCAGACCCTGATCAATACTTATTTCGATACGCCTGGACTCGATCTGCGCCGTGCCCGCATAGCGGTGCGCACACGCAAAGCCGGCGCGCGCTGGCTGCAAACCGTCAAATGCGCCAGCAGTTCAGAAGGCGGCTTATCGTCGCGTCCGGAATGGGAGCAACCCTATCGTAATGAACGCTTCGATTTCTCGGCAATCGATCATGCCGAGACACGGCAGTTTCTCGAAAGAAATGCTGATCGCATATTGCCAGTCTTCACCACGGAATTCCGTCGCGAAACGCGCGTCGTCGAGCCGGAGCCCGGCGTACGCATCCTCCTGATGATAGACAGCGGCCGTATTTCCGCAAACGACCGCGAATCCCCGATCAGCGAGCTGGAACTGGAGTTGGCGTGCGGCAATCCAGTCCATCTGCTGGACTTCGCTCTGCGCCTCGCCGCCGATTTGCCGCTGCTGCCCGAAG
>DASUGV010000106.1:0-7975 GCA_036273835.1 Rhodocyclaceae bacterium | reverse complement strand
GGCTCTCGCGCAGTTGAATGCCGTTGGCGGGAAGCAATGTGGATAGTCGTGTCTGCGGTGTCCCTTCGTTCAACGCAATTTCCTCGCTGCGAAATTTTGCGCGACCATCCGTGTCGGTAAATAGAATCATTTGTGAAAAAGTCGTCATTAGAAGTTCTCCAGAAAAACATTGGGGAGCATCTTAAAGATGCGCTCTATGTTAGTTAGTTGTCTCCAACTTTGTCGCTTCTTTTGCCAGAACGTACGAAATCGACAAAAAATAAAATCAATCACCACAAATAATATTGTTCTACAACAGAATGGTATATGTCTGAATACAAGAGGAGGGGCGCCTGAGCGCCCCTCCTCTTTCTTTTCAACCACAGCATGATGTAAGCCGCAGAACTTCTCCCGCAGCTAGAGATTATTACTGGGTAATCTGAACGTCATAGATGCGTACTCCCGAACCTTGGGTACCGTTCCAACCATAGGCTTCAATATCAGTAGTACCTGATGTACAAGCTGGAGAAGTTATGGTCGAGTCAAGCACTACTGTATAACCTGGCGTGCCACCACTCGGTACCCCACCACCATCCAAATACACTTGATTGCCGCCAAATGTGACAAGCAATTTACGAGCAGCGTCAGTAGCATTGGCCGGTGCGTCATGGATAGTCAGAACGAATGGGCACTGCACAGATGCAATAGTCAATATCCCCTTCGTGCCAGTGTTATTCGCAAATGTCACAGCACCGATCGACCAGCTTGAGTCGATTGCAGGTTGGCCAGGGCCAGGCTGAGGGGGCAGCGTTTGGGTAGAAGAAAAAGTAAGCTTGCCATTCAGTTGAATAGAATATGACTTAGTGTTGATTACCGTAGGCAGGTCAACGGGGGCACTCAAAGTGGTTGCGGTTGAGGAGCCATCGGATATACCTGACGGCGCGGACTGGAAATTGGCACTCAACACAACGGTGGGTGTCGGAGCCGGAGTGGGTGTCGGAGCCGGAGTGGGTGTCGGTGCCGGGGTGGGTGTCGGAGCCGGAGTGGGTGTCGGAGCCGGAGTGGGTGTCGGAGCCGGAGTGGGTGTCGGAGCCGGAGTGGGCGTCGGAGCCGGAGTGGGCGTCGGTGCCGGAGTGGGCGTCGGTGCCGGCGCTGGAGTCGACGAAGAACTATCACCGCCACCACACGCAGTTAGTAAAAGGGACAACACCAAAGTACTTGCTACTGCAGCCTTACTGGCTTTTGAAAACGAATACATGACTCCACTCCTCCAACTCAATGTTTAGTGATGCTTGGCTGCCACGGCCGCAAAGCTCATTTTTATGCTCATTTTTATTGATTCCTGCTTATTTGTTGATCATGCCATAAGTTCAGTTTGTGGAACAAGCACGTATCAACAATTGCCCGTGACATTGTAGGTGTTTGTCCGACAAGGGAATTTTGCTGCATTGCCTCAAAGAGCCGACATGCTTCAAGGGGGAAACCTAAGCCAAAGTCCAGTCTGTATCGTTAGCGAGCAATTCAACTTGTAAATGTTGCGTTTTCAAAGTTGAAAGAATATGAATGGGCCAATAGCTTGCAGCCCTTTTTCTAAAGAATTAGATATTTGACCCCCTGCAAGACGCGGTAGAACGAAGAACGCTCACTTCGTCATTCCCGCGAAAGCGGGAATCCACAATCCTGAATGAGACCACGTGGACCGGAGGCGGATTCCCGCTTTCGCGGAATGACCGACGGAGGGACTAAAAGTACGCGATGCCCTTTTTTCTATGCGAGCCATCCCGAATAGCGAGGCGTAGGGTAGCTTGATGCAGGATTCGGTCTCACGTAAGGTGCGCCCATCCGTGCACCGCGTGGCAATGCCACCAGAAGCCGAATTACATACCGTAAGACCGGGGCTCAAATGCCCCCGGAATCCACATGTCTTCGAAACTCCAGATCACTGCAAACGAAAACAAGAACAGGAGTGCATCGGAGAATGGTCCAGAGCCTTCGTCATTCATGACACCTACATACACCGTCGGACTTAACGGCACATTCCGGCCACTCGGCGCGTGGATATTGCTCGCAGTCGTACTTAACATTCTGCTCGCCACAGCCAACGGCCTTGCCGGAGATCTGACGTTCTGGGTCGATTGGAGCAGGCACCTCACGACCACGGGCTATGCCAATCTGGTGGCGAATTATCCGCCGCTCCTTATGCATTGGCTGTGGCTGATCGGCAAATTTGAGGCTTTGTTCCGGTTAGCACCCGCGCCGGACTTATTGATGCGCTTCCTGGTGAACACGCCGGTACTGCTGGCACACGTTGCTCTGGTCGCGTTGCTGGCGCGGGTCCTGCGTCAAAAAAATGTCACGGACAAGCAATGGAATATGCTGATTGGATTTGCGGCGCTCAATCCAGCGCTGCTGATCGACGGCCCGATCTGGGGGCAGGTAGATGTGGTGTTCTGCCTGTTTGTTGCGCTGGTACTATGGCTGCTGATCGAAGGACGTTTCCTGCTATGGGTGCTGCCGCTTTTTGCGCTAGCCGTCCTCACAAAATTTCAGACAATCTGTGTCGCGCCTGTCGTACTGCCATTGTTGCGGCACAGACGTAGCAAGGCTTTGTTCATTGGTGTCTTGCCCGCCATCGCAATCATCGCGCTGCTATTGCTGCCGTACTGGCTGGTCGGCGCTACAAGCTCGATGATTGATCAGGCCTACCTCAAAGCCTCTACGTTGTACCCATACGCCACCTTGCACGCCGATAATTTGTGGTATCTGCTGGACCTCGATCTGGCGCACGACGGCACTTATATCTTTGACCATCTGCATTCCGCCGAATCGTGGCAGAAATTCTTCACCGTCAAACCATTTGGCATATTCTTGTTTGGCGCGTGGAGTTTGATGCTGCTGGTCAGTAGCTGGCGAGTCGATGATACTGATCGTCACTGGCGGAATGCGACGCTGTGCGCATTGGGATTTTTCGTCTGGCTACCGGGCATGCATGAGCGCTATCTATTGCCGGCGGTCGTCCTGGCGCTACTCGCAACAGCACACAATTGGCGCTTCTTTGTAATTGCGGTAGTGCTGACCGGCATTACAGCCATCAACCTGCTTTTCATCGAATATCTGGCAGGTGGCTTGCTGCCCTATCTCGTGGCAGGCTGCGCCGTGCTCTACAGTCTGGTACTGATAGGCGAGAAATATTGGGCGCGTCTATCCTGGCGCAAATGGCTGCGCGCACCGAGCTGGGTATGGGCCGCGCTATCCCTCGTCGCTTGGGGCACGGCACTGGGCGCGCACGTGCAACGCACGCGGCCAGATGCCAACGGCATGGACGCGACGCGTATCGATGGACGCCGAGCAACGCAAGAGTGGGGCGCGCTTGGTATAGGCACCTCTGTATTGGGCAACCGTTTAAGCGTGAGTAACAGGGTTTTCAGCAAGGGATTCGGCACACATGCCGCATCGAGAATCACTCTGCCCATTCCAGAGACTGCAACGACTTTCACAAGTCTGACAGGCATGGACGATGAAGCATTCGGCGAAGCTGAATTCAGCATCGTGGTAGATGGCCAATCCGTTTGGCATAGCGGACTGATGAAGAAGGGCGACGCCGTGCATAGCGCGTCCGTGGACGTACGTGGCAAACGCATACTGGAGCTTGTTGTGGATCCGCACGGCGTTAACTACGGCGACCATGCAGATTGGCTGGAGCCGCGCTTTCAGCTCAAGCAATAACTTATATCCACGAATTGAACCACATGCGGGAGTAAAACGCTTCGCGCGAAATAGGCAGGCCAAGAAATAACGGTAGCCAGAAAATAAAAGCGGCGACAATCAGCACGAGCAAAACTGCGCCGGTAAGGCGCCAGCCCCCGTCAGGATTCGACAACATACGATCCACTCCAAAAGCACATGCCAGGAATCCGAAGACAACGCTCGGAAGGTAATGGTAAATGAACGTACAACGAGAGATATCGATCCATGGCAAAATGCCCGCCGCATAAGCCATCGACAGGTAAATTGCGACCCACGCATTACTGTCCAAAGAAATGAGTTTGCGTGCGGACTGGCTGGGACGAAAGCGCAGACGACCTCGCCTCATTGGCTGTCGCAACAACCAGCCAACGCTTGTACTGAATAGTCCCCGCAGCGCTATCCAAATCATTGCGATCATTGTCGGTACAACCAGCCACCAGAGCAGCGGATTACCCAGAGCATGCACAGCATATGTAGTTGTAGCGGGGGTTTCCTTTTCGAGAGGCGGGCCGTAGGGCGTTGGATCATCGGGCGGACGCGTGGTAAATAGATAGCTCATCGGCCGCGCAATCACCGGCCACGTGTACCAGCGAGAACAATAGGGATGTTCTGAAGGACCGTCTTTTACTCCTTCATGGAATTGAAGCAACTGCCGGTGCACTTCGAAAAAACCTACCTTGTTGATGCGCAAATGCGGCTGCCATTGTAAGACGTATACCAACAAAGGAATCGCTAGCAATGTCAGCAGCATAGTGCGTAAATTGAGCTGTGTTGCCTTAGTGAACGGATTTCGCAATGGTTCCGTACCAAGCGCCACGCCAATCTGGATGCGCGACACCGCGATCTTTGAAAGCCTGTGTGAGTGCCACCAGCACTGCAGATAAGCAAGCATCCATAACGCCCACAGTACGATGAGAAATGACAGGCCATTCCACTTTACCGAGACACAGGCACCGAGAAAAATGCCGGCGATGGCGAGATGAAATAACCTGCCACGACTGCGCGTAGCATCCAGTGCGCGGAGATAAAAATAGTGGCCAAGAAGACCAAACAATATGAGGAAGATATTGATCAGGCCGTAGCGCGATTCGACCAGCAACAATCCATCTAGACAAGTCAGCAATGCCGCCAACAGCGTAGTACGCCAACGTCCACTCAGTTGCCATGCAATGCCCGCCATCACCACAGGCAGCATACTGCCCGCCAACGCCTCTACCCACCGATAGGCCCAGGGTGCATGCGCTGCGCCTGTTAAGGTATTCGTATCCGCACCGAGGGGACCGGTGATTTCACTGAGCCACAAACCAAGGGCTATCAGATATTTGCCTAGCGGCGGATGGCCATCAAAGAAGGGTTTTCCATCAAGATATGCCTGTGCATATTTTGGGAAATAGACTTCGTCGAAAATAAGTCCGTTAAAGCGCGACAAACCCCAGAAATGCAAAATGATTGTCAAGACGACTATGGCGAATATGCCCCACCAATTTGCTCGAGAACGAAAATGTCTCATCGAAGGACGCACCAGCTTTCTTTGTAAAAACTTCCATGTTTCATGTCATTTGCATGAATTGGAGTACTGCACTGGATGTCACCCATATTTTCGTTGCCGCATCCATTTCGTCATGATCCACTTTTCGCCTTCGAGCACTGGATTGCCGCCATGCAAGGTGCGCGGATCGATCTGTCCTTGAGTGTTGCAGTAACGAAAATAAACGGCTGCGCCCTTCTTCGGCACGACAGATATGCTGGCGTCGGGAAAAATCGTCTCTCCTCCTGCTGCGACATCGTTCAGATACATGATCAGTGTACTGACACGCTGGCCGCCGTTTGCAATGTGGGCGGCGCTACCTGTGTCGACAGGTGGAAAATAATCGAAGTGCGGACGATACTCGCCTCCCACGCCGTAGCGAAGTATCTGTAGTCCTTCGCCGCACTCCAGTGGCCAGTTCATCAAGCGCGCGACCCGACGATCAATACGTGTGATGAAATCGTCCTCACATCGATTGAAGAAAGCACCTTCGCTCGTACGCCGATCGATCACGAATTCCTGGCCGGTCTGAGGATTGATGGTCGTAGAACGCTTCAATTTGGCGCGCGAGCGCTCGATGATCTCATCGCACTCTTCCGCAGATAACACGTCGCCAAAGATAACGACCTGAGGCCGCTCACAGCGCATCAGTACTTGAATGTTGCGATCGTCCGCATCAATGCAATTGGCATATTCAATCGGCATTGCGTCGTATGCATACGCTTCCGAAGTGGCAATTTGAGATTGCGCGCCGCCGTTCTTACTTGAATATTGCTGTATGAGCGTGCTTGCCGTGGTCGCATCGAAACCTGCGGCGGTCATTGCGCTCACCAAGGATTCGACGGTACAACCACGATTAATATTTTCGGTTAGCCATTGCTGCCAGGCGGTATCCAAATGCGGCATAACTCGTCCTCAATCAAAAGTAAGGCGGCTCAACGGCTCACCCTATCGTTTGATTTTCATTCTACGGCATTGAGGTAATTTCGGATGTTGCGTTCGGCCCTAGCCGATGTCTATCAAACTGCAATTGTGAAGTTGTCGTCATTTGGACGGCTCAGAGCAACCTCGACAAACCCGTTGGACGGGACACAATCTGGACACAGCAAAATGGCAAACGCAATCGGCCCAAATTTATACGGGGTCAGGGCCTGGCGAATGGGTATAGCGCGATTACAACTTGGCTTGTCTACGCGTTCGCCTGTGCAAACGGAAACAGCAACACCGGCGGCAACTGATGATCGGATTCGACCATGCCCAATTCGGCCAACTGTTGAATGAGGCGTTCGGGCTCGCCCAGCATGACAAGGTAATTTTTCAACTCGGCCCACGGCGTCTTGCCGTCGACCAGCACGAGCGCCGTGCGCAAGCGCGGCAACAGATGATGATTGCGATACATGATTTCTTCGCGGCCCTTGGGGGTCTTGTAGTAAAGCTCGGCATCGAACATGGCTATCCCGTATCAGAGAGTTACCTACATCGTAACGAGCAAATTTATTCTCAAATACTGTCTTAAAGGGTATATGCCTCAATGGGAATAGCGTTTGCCGCGCTACATCGACAATCGCTCGTCGCTTCTCACCAATATTTTTCGAAGAGCATGCTGCCTGGCGCATTGCGGCGACACGGTAGGAATTTGCGATCGACAAGGAGGCGGCGCATCTCGGCTGTGAAATCGGGATTGCCGCATACCATCACGCGGACCGTGGTTGGATCAAATGTCGCCTCTGCCTCAGACTGCAAACGATTGTCTTGAATGAGTTGCGGGATACGCGTATTCATCGTCCCCGGGATCGGCTCACGCGTGACGACGGGGATGTATTGGATACGTTCGCCATGCGCTCGTTGTAGCGCAGATAGCTCATCTGCATAAGCCAGTTCATCGGCAACGCGAACACTGTGCACCACGATCACCCGTTCGTGAGCGTTCAAAATCGCACCGTCGCGCAGCATCGACATGTAAGGTCCTAGACCAGTCCCCGTCGCCAGCATCCATAGCGTGCGCCCAGGTGTCAATTGGTCAGCGAGGAAGAAGCCGAAGCAGCTGCGATCGAGCAAGACGGCGTCGCCCGCTTGCATCCCCATCAACTGCGAGGTGAATGCACCGCCCGGAATCAGCACCAGCAGAATCTCCAATGCATTGTCGTTTGGCGCGGATACCAATGAATAGGGACGCCACACAGATTCTTGCGCATCGACCGGCAGACCGAGCCGTACATAGTGACCCGGCTGAAAACGAAATGCGGCGGGACGGATGATGCGTAAGGACCAAAGCGCATCCGTCCAGCGATGAATCGATGTAATCGTTTCGGTGGTCCATCTATTCGTTGCCGGCTCGTTCACGCTGTTTTTCCTTTTTACCGCCTTGCTCAAAACTTGCTCGCATTCTGTGCTCCCCACACAATACGACACATGGAATGCCGTCCGCTTTGTGGCGCCTGCTGCATCGCCCCTTCGATCTCCAGCCCAATACCCGGTATGCCGCACGGCAAACCGGCGGGCGTTGCATGCGTGCAATTGACCAAAGATTGGCGTTGCGCAATTTTTGGCAAACCGGAACGGCCTGAATGTTGTTCGGGTTTGCAAGCTTCACGCGAGATGTGCGGCAACAATCGTGAGCAAGCCATGTCGTGGTTGATAAATCTGGAACGGCTAACAAAGCCCTGACTTGCTGTGCGTATAATCCCTCGCCACATTCCTATCACCACCCACATCACACCA
>DASUGV010000105.1:0-9099 GCA_036273835.1 Rhodocyclaceae bacterium | reverse complement strand
ATGCTGAAAGCTGCGGCAATCGCTGCGGTGAATCGATACGCCGCGGCCGCGCGTAACGAAACCCTGTATGGCATCCGGCGGCACCGGCTTGCAGCATCGCGCAAGCTGGGTGAGCAATTTGTCGACGCCGACGATGAGTATCCCGGCCGAAGATTCCGCAGCACGGCGCTCGCCGATGTGCACATCGTCGGGCACGACGGGTATCGACTGATCCAGTTGAAATGCGTTATGGATCTGACGGCTTCCGACATCGCCGCGTCCGACGGCAAGATAGAAGCCGTGCGCATCCTTGAAACTGAGCTTTTCGGCTATCTCATCGATGTTGGCTTGGGTCTGACCCATGCGCTGTAATTCTTTTGCGACGATCGCGCGACCTTGTGCTGCCGTCTCTTCCTCATCCTGCTGTACGAACCAGCGCCGCACCTTGGCACGAGCATTGGCAGTGACAAGATAGCCGAGTTGAGGGTTGAGCCAATCGCGCGATGGACTTCCTAGTTTGGTAGTAATGATCTCGACCATTTGCCCGTTTGCCAGCGGCGTATCGAGCGGCACCATCTGGCCATCAACACGCGCGCCACGGCAGCGATGACCCAGATCTGTATGCAAACGGTATGCGAAATCGATCGGCGTGGCACCCGCGGCAAGATCGATCACGCGGCCTTGCGGCGTCACGACATAGATCGTGTCGTTGAGCGCGGCGCGGCGCGTTTGCTCTTCCCATTCCGGCACGTCGGTCACTTCGTCGCGCCACGATAGCAGATGACGCAGCAACGCTATCTTCTCGTCATAATCGACGCTGTTCTGGCTGCCTTCCTTGTAACGCCAATGCGCGGCGACACCCAGCTCCGCGTGACGGTGCATGTCATGAGTGCGAATCTGCACTTCGAGCGCACGGCCGTCGGGCGCACGCACGGCGGTATGCAGAGACTGGTAGTTGTTGCCCTTGGGTTGAAGGATGTAGTCGTCAAGCTCATTGGCGATGGGTTGCCAGATGGCGTGCGCCAAGCCGAGCACCGTGTAGCACTCCTCGACGGTATCGACTAAGACGCGCAGTGCGCGTACGTCATAGACCTGATCGAAATCCAGATGCTTCTCGCGCATCTTGTTGTAGATACTGTAGATGTGCTTGGGGCGGCCATACACTTCCGCCTTGATGCCGTGCGCGGCCACTTCCTTTTGCAGGCGATCGATCGCATCCTGAATGAACGCTTCGCGTTCGACCCGGCGCTCGTCGAGCATCTTGGCAATGCGCTTGTACGTATCCGGTTCGAGAAAGCGGAAGGACAAATCCTCGAGCTCCCACTTGAGTTGCCACACGCCGAGACGGTTGGCGAGCGGCGCATAAAGGTCGATGCTCTCGCGTGCCAGCACCAGCCGCACGTGATCGCGCGCGCTGTCTTGAGCGAGGTGTTTCGTGTCCGCAAAATGACGCAGCGTCTGCGTGCGAGAAGCAAGACGCAGCAGGATGACACGGATGTCTTCCGCCATCGCCAACACCATCTTGCGCAGCACTTCGGTCTGCGCGTGCAGGTCGGCAACCGTGGAGCCGCGCGAAATCAAGCGCAGTTGATTCAAACGCTTCAGACCGCTGACCAGCTTGGTCACCGCCGGACCGAAGCGCGTTTCGATCAGTTCATACGTGTCGTCTTCTTCGCACACGGCAAACAGCAATGCGGCAAGCCGGGTTTCGAGATCCAAGCGCAACGCCACGGCAATAAGTGCCATGCCAAGGGCATGTTGCCATGTACCCTCGCCGCTACCCAATACACGGTCGGCATATCGTGTCTGCGCCAGATCGATCGCTTGCGCCATGAGCGGACGCGCCTCAGGGCCGAGGCCTTCGCAGAGAATGTCGGGAAGGGGCGTAGCGCCGTCCGTATTGGCGACGGAATGTTGAACTGAAACCATGCGCGAATTATCCCACAGCGCCCACATGGAAAAGACTACCCGTGCGGGAAGACAATGGATTGCAATAAGCGCCCGAAAATGGGGTGTTTGGAATCGTAGGTAAAAACCCTAGCGTATCGCCGACATGCATATCCGGTGAGCTTCGCGGCGATTGTCAATAGCGCGTGAAAAACAAATCGGTTTGTTTCCGCCCTTCACGCTGCCTATGCTTGGAACGTGCTGCCGTCCGGCGGCATTTCGAGTGCCACTTTCCGGAGGAAATCCCATGTCGACCACCTGGATTCTCGTCGCCAATGCCCGCCACGCACGCCTGTTTGCTCACCATGGTCCCAACCAGGGACTCGAGCTGGTGACCGAAACGGTTGCAGAAAAATCGGCTGACGCGATGATGACGCCCAACGGTGGTCGCACACCGCGTCGAGGGGATCCGCCAAAGCATCAAGCCCAAGGCTTTGCTCACCGATTGGCGCGCGAGTTATACCAGGGACGAAGTAGAGGACGTTATGCGCATGCCATACTCGTTGCGCCGCCGGCGTTCATGGGTATGCTCAATTCGGAATTGGACAAGCCTACCGCATCGCTCGTGAGCAAGCGCGTGGACAAGGACTACACAAAGACTGGCAAGGGCGCGTTAAGCAGTCACCTCGAACATTGTTTGTGCGTGTAAAACCCAAAGGCTTCACCACAAGACACAAAGAACCACCAAGAAGGCTTCAATGCCTTTCGCATAATTAAACATGCGCCACGCATTTCCCACATCGTCATTCCTGCTTTCGCGGGAATGACGAATAAGGGAGAGTTTTCCTTGGTGAACTTTGGCGCTCTTTGTGTCTTGGTGGTGAAAGATGTTTTTCCTGATTCAACAAGCATCAAGCTCGCAACGAAACGCTCAAACGCGCGCCAGCAGCACCACGGCTTGCGTGGCAATGCCTTCGCCGCGGCCCGTAAAACCCAGCATCTCGCTGGTTTTTCCTTTGACATTCACACAGTTTGCGTCGCAACCGAGATCGGTCGCGATATTGGCAACCATCGCATGCGCGTGCGGCGCGATCTTCGGCGCCTGCGCGATGACAGTGGCATCTACGTTCGCGACTGCCCAACCTGCCGCGCGCACTTTCTTCATCGCTTCGCGCAGTAACACGCGACTATCCGCGTCCTTGAACACAGGATCCGTATCGGGAAAATGGCGTCCTATATCGCCCAGACCCGCTGCGCCCAAAATGGCATCGGTGATGGCATGCAGCAACGCATCGGCGTCGGAATGGCCGAGCAAGCCCCTGTCATAGGGGATATGAACGCCGCCAAGAATGAGCTTGCGGCCTTCGACCAATGCATGCACGTCCAATCCCTGGCCGATGCGAAATGTATTTGTCATAACTGGACCCTTTATCGCCGCGCCTGCAATATCTGCGCTGCCAATGCGAGATCCTGCGGATAGGTGACTTTGAAATTGGTCGCATCGGCGGCGACCAGCCGAGGCGCATGTCCCAGCGCTTCGATCGCGCCGGCTTCGTCCGTTGCATCAGGCTTTGCGCTCAGCGCGGCACACAGCATACCGTAACGAAACATCTGCGGCGTTTGCGCATGCCACAAATCGTCCCGCGGCACAGTGCTCACAACGCGCTGACCAGCACCACCGCGTTTGAGCGTATCGGCCACCGGCACGGCCAATAGGCCGCCGACCGAATCATGCTTCAGCGTGTCGATCAACGCAGCGACATGATCGACCGACAAGCAAGCGCGCGCAGCGTCGTGCACCAATATCCAATCGTCATCATCGAGTTCGCTGCTCAGCGCATGGAGCGAATTGCTAACGCTCGTGGCACGCGTCGCTCCTCCAACAGATAGCGTCCGCAGCTTTGGCGCCAGCGCCGACCAGTCGTATTGCTTCCACCACGGGTCATCCGCGGCGAGAACGACGCACACGCTATCGATCTGCGGCACCCGCGCCAAGGTTTCAAGTGCGTACCACAGCAAAGGCCGGCCCACCAATTCGGCGTACTGCTTGGGGCGTTCGCCGCCCATGCGGCTGCCGTTGCCGGCAGCGGGAACGATGGCTACGTATCGCATGGGGCCGAATTCTACGCTGCAACGACATAGCCGCGTTTGCTTCAGCGCAGCATGCTTATATGGCGGGATTGCTTATAATCGAAGCCGAGCTCTTTCTTGAGCCAATGTAATTCATGGCCTCGCATACCATCCGTTCTGCCGCCGTCGCAGGTTTGTTCTATCCTGCCGACTCGCGCACGCTCATCACGCAACTCCACAAACTGCTTGCGCATGCCGCGCCGTCGCATGCGATGGAAATTCCCAAGGCGCTCATCGTGCCGCATGCCGGGTACGTTTATTCCGGTCCGGTCGCGGCGCAGGCCTATGCTTTGTTGACGACGCTTCGGCATGTCGTGCGCCGCGTAGTGTTGCTCGGCCCAAGCCATCGCGTACCCTTGAAAGGCATGGCGCTGCCGGGCAGTACGGCTTTTTCGACGCCGCTCGGTACGGTGAATGTCGATAGCGATGCAATCAATATGCTGATGAACGAACCTGATGTATGCATTGACGACCGGGCTCATGATGCCGAGCATGCGCTCGAAGTGCAATTACCGTTTCTGCAAACCGTGCTCAATTATTTTCACATCGTTCCGGTCACTGTCGGTTTCTCGGAACCCTCGTTGGTTGCCTCGCTGATCGAGAAGCTATGGGGCGGACCGGAGACGTTGATTGTCGTGAGTTCCGATCTGTCGCACTACAACAGCTATGCGCAAGCACGGGATCTGGACGGCTACGCGGTTGATCGCATTCTCGCGCTGGATCCGGTGCTGGATCACGAACAAGCCTGCGGCGCCACGGCCGTCAATGCGCTTCTGCAACTGGCGCAACGTCATCACTTGACGCCCCATCTACTCGATGCGCGCAACTCGGGCGATACCGCGGGCGACCGCTCGCGCGTGGTGGGCTATGCTGCAATAAGCTTTTCGGAAAACGAACGCATCGAGCACTAGGTGGAACATGGGCCATGGGTCCGATAATCGATCACAACTCCGTCGATCACAACTCTGCTTTGGGTGCGGCGCTTCTCAGCCATGCGCGTGCTGCAATCGCCGAGAAATTACACGTCGCGGCACCCGCTGCGCTGGAGCACATTGCGCTGGATCAACCGGGTGCGAGCTTCGTCACATTGACGCGGCATGGCGAATTGCGCGGCTGTATCGGTCAATTGGAAGTCAGCCGCTCGTTGCGGCTTGATGTGCGCGACAACGCGCTGGGTGCGGCCTTTCGCGATCCACGATTTCCGCCGCTGACGCAATCGGAATGGGCGGACATTGCAATCGAAGTTTCGCTACTCGGTCCGGTCACATTCTCGCCCTGCTCCCGCGAGGCCGATTGCATCGCGTCGATTACTGCAGGTAAGGACGGTGTCATTCTGGCGAGCGGTGATCGTCGAGCGACGTTTCTACCGCAAGTTTGGGAAACGTTGCCGCGCGCGGCCGATTTCGTCGCTCAACTTAAACTGAAAGCGGGCATACGCGAAGCATGGCCTGCGAACATGACCTTGGGTCGCTATCAAGTAACGAAATTCGCGGAGCAGTCGCTGGATGGCTCAGTATGAATCACCCTGGACGCTGGTGGCACGCGCTCGATGATGGCCGCATTCAATGCGACCTGTGCCCGCGTGAATGCAAATTGCATAGCGATCAGCGCGGCGCATGTTTCGTGCGGCAACGGACAGGCGACGCGATTGCACTGACCACCTACGGCCGCAGCTCCGGTTTTTGCATTGATCCTATCGAGAAGAAACCACTCAACCATTTCTATCCGGGTTCCAGCGTGCTGTCCTTTGGCACAGCGGGTTGCAATCTCGCTTGCAAATTCTGCCAGAACTGGGACATCTCGAAATCGCGCGACATGGATCGCCTGATGGACGAAGCGTCACCTGAAGCGATCGCCCGCGCTGCGCTTGCCGCCGGTGCGAGAAGCGTTGCTTTCACCTACAACGATCCGGTCATTTTCGCCGAATACGCGATGGACGTGGCCGACGCTTGTCATGCCGTTGGCATCAACGCTGTCGCAGTTACGGCGGGCTACATCAGTCCCATTGCGCGAAGCGAGTTCTACGCCAAGATGGACGCCGCCAATGTCGATCTCAAAGCATTCAGCGAAGACTTCTACTTTAAGCTTACAGGCGCTCATCTCGCGCCGGTGCTGGAGACCCTGCAATATCTGCATCACCAAACGCAAGTGTGGTTGGAAATCACGACATTGCTGATTCCGGATGCCAACGACAGCGATGCGGAAATCGAAGCGTTGACGCAATGGGTCGCTCGCGAACTGTCGCCGCAAGTGCCACTGCACTTCACGGCATTCCACCCTGATTTCAAACTCACCGACCGGTCTCCAACGCCAATCGCCACGCTGCGGCGCGCCCGCTCCATCGCCCGCGATCAGGGGCTGCAGCATGTCTATATCGGCAACGTGCGCGACGTGGATGGCGCCAGCACGTTCTGCCCGTCGTGCGGAACGTGCTTGATCCAGCGCGAAGGCTATGCAATTCTGAGCTACCGCGTACAGGACGATGGTAGCTGTTCGAAGTGCGGCGCTGCGCTGGACGGGCGCTTCGAACACTTCAACAGCAGCTTTGGCAATCGTCGTGTACCGGTCCGGCTCGTGCATCGAAACCTGCAAGAGAATATATGACTTTAGCATTACGTCACACCGACATCCGCATCCAGGCCGAACGTGTCTGGCTTGACGCATTGTTATCCTACGCGCCCGACGTGCGCGGGCTGATTGTCATCGCGGCGCCTTATATCGGGCGATTGCGCGATTCGCGCGAAAACCATTCCGCCGCCAGTTTGCGCGATGCCGGTTTCGGCACGCTGATGATCAGCATGCTCACGCCTTACGAAGAGAACCGCGACCCGGATGTGCGCTTTGACGTTCCGCTTCTCCACCACCGGATGCAGGCGCTGCTTGCCTGGATCGATCAGCAGCCGCAGCTGACAGGACTTCCCATTGGCATATTGGCGATCGATACGATCGCGTCCGCTTGCGTAAGGCTGCTTTCCAAGGAACCGGAACGCGTTAGCGCCGTGGTCACCCGTTCGGGCCGCGCAGATCTCGCTGGTGCAGATCCGCTCCGTAAGCTGCACGTACCCACACTCATGCTGATGCCTGGCGCGGAAACCGATTTGCGCGCGCCCAGCGAGCATGCTTATGCGCTGATTGGAGGCGAAAAAGCTTGGCGGGAATTTCCCGATGTCAGCGCGGGCTTCATCGAACCAGGCGCCCTGGAAAGCAGCGCCGCCGCTGCACGCGACTGGTTTACACAGCATCTGCCGATCCTGCCCGCTCGCAGCGAATCCGGCGATCCAGCGCCGGCGATCGCCGATGAAAAACGGCCGCAGGAGAATCCTTCGTCCTGAAAATCAGGGGAAGTTCGAATACTGAATCGCCATTGCCTGACGACAAAATTCGCGGACAATGACTAACTGCTACGCATACCAACGACGAGGGATAGAAACATGCGGAAAGAATCGACGAATGGGCTGAAGGGTTGGCGAAATACGTGGCTGAGCACTTCTTGTGTCGTCGTTACATTGGCACTTGCTGCGCTTGGGCTCACCGCCTGCGCCAGCCAATCGGGAGGCAAAGTGCAAAACAATCCTGCGGTCGTGGATGCCAAATACATAGGAAGCAACGGTGCCATAGTGAATGGCAACAAGATGTACAAAACCATTCAGTCGGCGCTGGACGATGCGCCGTCTTCGTCGAAGACCCCTTACCTCATCTCGATACGCAATGGCCGCTATTATGAAAAAATCGTGATCACCAAACCATTCATTGCGCTGGCCGGTGAAGACCGCGACAAAACCATCCTGACCTTCGACGCCTATTCCGGACTGGCCAAACCCGGTGGTAGCGGTACCTGGGGTACATTCGCTTGCGCGACGCTGATTGTCAGAGCAACCGATTTCAGCGCAGAGAATATGACAATCGAGAATGGTTACGATTACCCCGCAAACGATGTCAAGGACAAGAGCGATCCAACCTACACCAATGATCCGCAAGCTGTCGCTCTGATGACTGACACGGGCAGCGACCGCGCGCTGTTTCGCAACGTCAAAGTCACAGGTTATCAAGACACATTGTTCACCAACGTTGGCCGGACCTACTTCGTGAAGAGTCTGGTCAGCGGTAACGTTGACTTCATCTTCGGAGCGGGGCAAACGGTATTTTATGACAGCGACATCATCACTCGTCCGCGCGCGAAGCCGGGCGTCAACCCGATAGGATACGTCACTGCTCCCAGCACGCAGCTCAGCAACAAATATGGCATGGTGTTCATCAACTGCCGCCTGAAGAAGGAAAACGACAAAGTGCCTGTCGCCTCCAGTCCGCTGGGTCGGCCGTGGCATCCAACGACTACCATGCCCGATGGCCGCTATGCCGATCCCAATGCGGTGGGCAGCAGCGTGTTTATCAACTGCTACATGGATGACCACATTGCGAGCGAAGGCTGGGCTTCGATGACGGGTACCCAGAAAAGCGGCCCGGCCAAGACCGTTTTTCTGCCGGAAGACTCTCGTTTCTTCGAATACAAAAGCAGCGGCCCTGGCGGCAAAGTGACGCCTGCGCGGCGTCAATTGAGCGATGCGCAGGCAAGCGACTACACGGTCGAGAAAGTGCTGGGAGATTGGAAGCCGCGCTGAACGTGTGAAGTTACGAGCGGAATCCGTTGCGCGTTTTCCACCGGCGCGACACGGCTCAACATGATTCCCTGGCTGGATACACCACGCTTTCCCTCCGTCGATCGAGCGCTGCGCGAACCGAATGGATTGCTGGCAGCGGGCGGCGCGCTCACACCGGAATGGCTCCTTGCGGCTTATTCCGGTGGTATATTTCCATGGTTTTCGGAGGGCGAGCCGGTTCTATGGTGGAGTCCCGATCCGCGCATGGTGGTATTCCCCCGCGAGTTGAGAGTCACGCGTTCGCTGCTCAGGACATTGAAGAGCGGCCGTTTCGAAGTGCGCTGCGACACGGCCTTCGCGGAAGTGATGGCCGGGTGCGCCGCGCCGCGCGATGGTGTAGCGGCAACATGGATCGGCTCGCAAATGCAAGTGGCCTACCATCGCTTGCATGAACTGGGCTGGGCGCACAGTGTCGAAGCTTGGCAAGATGGCGCTTTGGTGGGCG
>DASUGV010000104.1:0-9592 GCA_036273835.1 Rhodocyclaceae bacterium | reverse complement strand
GCTCTTCGATCTGGATGGCACGCTGGCCGATACCGCGCTCGATCTGGCAGCGGCGCTGAACCAATTACGCATCGAGGAAGGCCTGCCGGCTTTATCTGTCGCCGCACTGCGCCCCTACATTTCGCAAGGCGTGCGCGGATTGCTTCAGGCTGGCATGTCCATGAGCACCGATCACCCGCAGCAAGAAGAGTTCGCCGAGCGCGTACTTGTCCACTATGCCAACAACATATGCGTGCACACGACTCTGTTCCCTGGCATCTCTGCTTTACTGAATACTTTGGAACAACGCGGCATCGCCTGGGGTATCGTCACCAACAAACGCTCTCGCTTCACCACGCCGCTCGTCGCAGCGCTGGGTCTCACCCAGCGTGCCGCAAGCGTCGTCAGCGGTGACACCGCAGCACGCCCCAAACCCGCGCCCGATCCCCTGCTCCACGCATGCGAAGAAACCGGCATCGCACCCGCCGCTTGCCTCTATGCCGGCGACGATCGTCGCGACATCATCGCGGGACGAACAGCCGGCATGCGCACCCTCGCCACCGCATGGGGTTATCTGGGTGTCGACGATCCCATTGAAAACTGGGGCGCCGACCATATCATTAACGAACCGGCTGAAGTATTGGCCTATCTGAGTTAAACTCATCCTCGCGTCATCGTCGTTGCAATTCGTCGTTGAGATGGCGCACACCACATGGGGGCGACTTGGCTTCGACGTGGGTCGCGAAGCGACATGGTGCATACCGAGGACCAGTTCCCTCGTTAATCTACTGGAAAGTAATACTCGCAAACGACGAGCAATTCGCTCTAGCCGCTTAAGGCTTCAGCCGCTGCACTGATTGGTCTCTGGGTCAGGTGAGGTAAAACTCACAGCAGTGTCACTCACAGGGACTCGTGTCGCGTCGGGTTACTTGGCGCGAAGCTAAAATCAAGGTGACTCGCTGCAGATAGGCCCGCCGAGCGGCCGAGCCTGCGGTTAAATAAAAATTGCTAGGCTAAGTATGTAGATCCAGTTGTAGAGGGCTTGCGGACGCGGGTTCGATTCCCGCCGCCTCCACCAAACAAGATGGCCACCTTCGGGTGGCCTTTTTGTTTAGAGGCGGTGCGGATGAGAACCCACGTCGGGTTCGGTCAAGCGAGCACTGCTCGCTTGGACGCAAGCGCCACCCGCGATTGCGGGCCGCAGCGCAGGCCGAGGGCGTCGCAGAGGCAATGCGACACGCGAGCATTCCCGCCATCCCATGACAAAGTTACATCCATTCGAGCGACTGTTTTCATCTTAAAAATAACACATCAAATTTAATCGTCGCACACGACATGCAACGTTCAATAACAATCGCATATGCATACACATCGAACGAGGAAGCACAGAAGCTACTCGACGAAGCATTGAAGTTCGGTAATTCCGTTGCCATGGACTTCGACAAAGCGCACGAACCAGATGCGGACCACTATGCGGTGTGGGGCCCAGGACTTGATGGGCTTTATCAACCGAGTCGCGCCAGACCTGCCCGACACAATGTGTCGCCAGAACCTTCTGCTTCAGCGCGCCGCCGTAGCATTGCAGGCATGACACCGCCAGTACGGGATCGTCAGCGCCCTGTGTACGTGCCGCCCGATGGTAACTGCGACCTTCGCAAGGACATCGCAGAGGAGTTGGTGTGAAAGCTGCCCTAACAGGCATTTCATTGCATCCGTAAAATAGCGCACATCCCAACGTCATGCATGCGAGTAGCATAGCGATATACCAATAAACCTTAGACGGAATAACGAAAATGTGCACCAAAGGGGAGGGGAGAATCCCAAGTCTGGACGGGCTAAGAGCTGTCGCGATAAGTATCGTGTTGCTCCAGCATTTCTACTCCAATCACTCTTTCCGATTGCTGGACTTCCTCTGGCGTTTTCAACTTGGGGACCTGGGCGTACGCATTTTCTTCGTCATCTCAGGCTTCCTGATCACGACACTTCTGATCAAAGAGCAGCGTAAGCACGGCGCGATCAATCTGCCCGGCTTTTATTTGCACCGTGTCCTGCGAATCTTTCCTGCTTACTACTTGATGTTGGCGATCATGGCTGTAGCGGCTGCGATGGGACTACAAGAGTATTCACTGTCTTCGATGCTCGCGCCGGCCACGTACCTTAGCAATTATTTCGGTGCACCAATGCCAGTTGCGCATACCTGGTCACTGGCGGTTGAGGAACAGTTCTATTTGCTCTGGCCTGGCGTAATCGTGCTGTGCGGTTGGAGACGCGGTGCGTGGGTTGCGATAGCGCTTTGCATCGGTGCCGTAATCCTGCGCACTGTTCCCTACATCGGAGCACCTGACATTCCAACGCTATGGCCACGCTTTGAAGTTTCAGGAGACGCCATAGCAATGGGCTGCTTGTACGCGATGTGGCGAGCTCGCGAGATACGCTTGTCATCGCGTTCGAACGCATGGGGCGCTTACGCAGCCAGCGCGGCACTGACCTTGATCCTGCTCACAACGAGCTTCAAGTGGCCGATGTTCTGGAATTCCATTGGAATTGTTGCGGCGAATTGTTTAATCGTGCTGATCCTCCACGCCGCGATTACGGCACCGAGAACATTAGCTTTCAGTTGGCTCAATTCAGGGGTAACGGTATGGATCGGTACGCTGAGCTATTCGCTCTACTTGTGGCAGCAGGTGTTCATTTACGGTGGCTTCAGGTTGCCAGCGCCCCTAAACCTGATCGCAATCTTCACGTGCGCGCTACTTTCGTACTATCTTGTGGAGACACCATTCTTGAAGTTGAAGGCACGCAGATCGCTCCCGCAAACGGTTACGGTTGTGTCGAACTCCACCGTTCCACAGCAAGTAGCTTCGTAGCAATGTCACCGTGTTAGGAGTCTTGTGGCACATGGGACTGCAACACGGACAAGCCGAACAAGTGTCCCAAAGCACTTGTTGTATCCAGCGGCTGAAGCGCTTCCTTTCGGCGCACCGTCCGCCAGAATGTGCAAGCCAGGGTCCGAGAGTACCTCATGAGCACCTGACCGGCGGGTGTGGCGCAAGAGCCAAGAGATAAGCCGTATCGTTCAGGGCACGCACAAGAAAATCTTTGTCTTCCTTTATTAGCCAACGTTCATAGCCGTCCGCTGCTCAAGTAGCCGTGCCTTGGCGGTAGACCATATCGCATCAAATTTTAAATCATCGGCCATAGCACGCCCCTTGTTCAATTCCAGTCACACACCAAACCAAATAATTCAATTGGCATAAGAATCACCGCAGGTGACCGACATGTTTTAATGAAAATGTCATTTAAATATTTCAATGAAAATTTCAATCCAATCCCCAGATTTTCGAATTGCAACATTGCGTGTCGCTTTTGTTAATTTGTTGTCCGCTCCGTTGTATCGCAAAAAAATCCAACTCAAACTGCAGTCGTCGCGGGATCTCTAGTAACTGATTCTGCGAGTTGCTTTGTACTGCTTGATCGCTGGCTGAGTTTGCTTGATTAGGCAGATGACAAAAGATTGTTGGGACGGACGCATCGCCAATAAGGAGACGCAAATGATTCGCAAATTTGTAATTGGTATTTTTACGCTGGCATTCGCAGGTGGTGCTTTTGCCGCCACAGATGCACCGAGCGGTTGGACAAAATGTGCCCAGCCCGGCGGAACCTGCACGATGAGCGGCACTCACCAGACCACCCTAGGCAAGGCAGGTGTGTTCTCGCCTTATGTCACGATCACAGGCAACTTCGCTTGCACGCTAGCGAATTTCCCCGGTGCTCCGAGTGATGCCACCTGGTGCTCTTACGATCCCACCACTTCGGGTTCTTCGTCGAGTTCATCGTCGAGCAGTTCGTCGTCTTCGAGCAGCTCCAGTAGTTCGTCATCATCGAGTAGTTCCAGCAGTTCTTCTTCGAGCAGCTCCAGCTCCTCATCGAGTTCCAGCTCTTCGTCGAGTTCGTCTTCCAGCAGTTCCTCTTCCAGTTCCTCCAGTTCGTCGAGTTCGTCTTCCAGCTCGTCCGGTGGCGGTTCGACCGTGCCGCAAAATCTCGTGGTGCCACCGCTGGCATTTGAAGATACGCATATCACGGTTGCCTGGGACAAACCCGTCAATTACAGCGGCGTGTCCGGTTACCACGTTTATGTCAATGGCGTACTCAAGGGAACCACCAGCAAGATATCGTGGGCAGACGGCATCACCAATCAGCAGCTTTACTACGATGTCACAGGTCTGACCGCGGGCACTTCCTACACGCTGACTGTTCGTTCGTATGATTCGGGCGGCGTGGAATCCGCGGACAGCAATGCGGTGGTCCAGGCTACTACGGCCACGCCAGCGACGATCAACGTGACATCCTCGCCGTACAACGCGGTAGGCAATGGTTCGACGCTCAACACGGTGGCGATCCAGAATGCGATCAATGCTTGTGCCACGG
The DNA here is from genome assembly GCA_036273835.1 of Rhodocyclaceae bacterium. GTDB lineage: Bacteria > Pseudomonadota > Gammaproteobacteria > Burkholderiales > Rhodocyclaceae > DASUGV01. The sequence goes on along the minus strand of DASUGV010000104.1, from coordinate 5,185 downwards.
GCGGCAAGGTGCTGATTCCAAGCGGAACGTTCAAGACCGGTGCGCTGTATTTGAAGAGTAATTGCACGTACGAAATCGATGGCACGTTGCTGGGCAGCGATTCGGCGAGCGACTATGAGTACGGCAACGATCGCTTCCCGTTGTATGGCACGAGTGGTTTCGGTTCGGTCACGTATCCGCAGAACTACAAGTCCCTGATCAACACCTGTGGTCATTACTCCGACTGGAGCGCACGCAGCGGTTACACGACCGACAATCTGTGCACGGGCATGCAGAACATTCGCATAACCGGTTCGGGTACGGTACAGGGTAGCAGCGGTAGTTCTTCGGACAGCGCGAACAGTGGTTACTACATCACCACGCTGGCCCACAATGAACGCGCTGCGCAAGGCGGTGACAGTTCCACTGGCGATCCGGCTCGCTCCGATCTCGTGAGCCTGACGGGAGTCAATGGCTTGTACATTGCCAATCTGCACTTCACCTTGCCGGCTGAGCACACGCTGTTCGTCGCACGCTCGAGCAACATCACGGTCGCCAATGTGAACGTGCTGTCCTTCACGGGCGGCAGCAACGGTCTGCATAACGGCGATGGCATCGATTTGTCGACGTCCTATGCGTCCTCGCTCAGCAGCAGTGGCCCGAGCGGACTGTTGCCGACCAATGCGTATATCTTCGGTTCGGTATGGAACACGGGCGACGACTGTATCAACCTGAATGCAGGCACGGGCGCTCCGGGCGTTGCAGCGGGCACACCCGTCAATAACCTGCATATCTTCAACAACAACACGTTGAATGGTCACGGTGGCGTAGTGTTCGGCAGCTTCACGGCAGCGGGCTTCAAGAATGTGGCCATCACGGAAAACACATTCGACGGCACGCAAATCGGCCTGCGCTTCAAGACGGGTAGCAATCGTGGCGGCGGTATCGCCACGCTCGGCAGCGGAGACTTCGGCGTCATGGCACTCGACAACAAAGTCAATGCGATCATCGACGATGCCATCAGCTTCGATGGTTCGTACCCGGATTCCAGCGGCTTCGCGAGCGGCGGCAACGGTTACTTCCATGACATTGTCATCACCAACCTGACCGGCTCGGTGGGAAGCTCGGCTTACGTCATCGAAACCGCTGCCAACAGCGGCTACGAAGATACCAAGCTGAAGTTCACCAACGTCAACATCACCGGCGGCAAGGGTATCTCGATCAAAGGTGTGAATGGATCGGCCACGGATACGCTCTTCACGAACGTGTCCACTTCAAGCAGTACCTTTACTTATGCGTCGGGCCTGCTGACGAGCAGTAACTTCGTCGGCTGCTCGCCCAGCCCTGTCGCCAAGTAAAACGGCCACGACGATCCAAGTTTGTGAGACCCTTCACATAGGGCTCACATCTAAATGGAGTAACGACTCCCGGGATGCAAGTCCCGGGAGTTTTTTATTGCCTCCGTCAACCGTTACAGGGCAATGCGGATGGCATATATCAATAACAAGGAGACATCATGATTCGAAAACTGATCGCCGGCGCGTTCACGCTGGCATTCGCAGGGAGTTCTTTTGCGGCAGCCGATGCACCGAGCGGCTGGACAAAATGCGCTCAGCCAGGCGGGACCTGCACTATGAGCGGCACTCACCAGACCACTCTTGGCAAGGCCGGCGTATTCGCACCCAACGTCGTGAGAACCGGCAATTTCGGTTGTTCGCTGGCGAACTTCCCCGGCGCGCCCAGCAACGCCACATGGTGTTCGTATAACCCTGCTAGCGCTTCATCGAGCTCGAGTAGTTCCAGTTCTTCGAGTTCGTCCAGCTCCAGCAGCTCTTCAAGTAGCAGCTCGAGTTCCAGCAGCAGTTCAAGCTCAAGTAGTTCTAGCTCTTCATCGAGTTCGTCTTCCAGTTCATCTTCTTCCAGCTCATCTTCGAGCAGTTCTTCGTCAAGCTCGTCCAGTTCGTCGGGAGGCAGCAGCACGTGCTCATGGCGCAGCACATGGACCAACGCTTCGGTGACGACGCCGTTCGCCTCGCCGAACACGACGCTATCCTTCACTACGCCCACTATTCCCTGTCAGCTCTTCTCTGTCGCGTCCTACGGCGCGGTAAGCGGCGGTACGACACTCAACACGCAAGCTTTTGCCAGCGCTGTCGCCGCGGCCCAGGCTGCGGGCGGCGGCGTCGTGGATGTTCCTGCGGGCACGTGGCTAACAGGCGCCATCCATTTAGGGAGCAGCATGGAACTGCATCTGGAGCCCGGTGCCACGATCCAGTTCAGCCAGAACATCAACGACTTCCTGCCTGCTGTACCGACACGCTGGGACGGCCTGGATGTGATGAATTTCTCGCCCTTCGTCTACGCCCTCAACGCTCATGACGTTGCCATAACCGGCCCTGGACGCAATGCATCCTCGCCGGGCATTCTGAATGGCAACGGTTCGACATGGTGGGGTTGGAAGTCTTCGTCGAGTACGGAAGACAAGCGCATCTACAGCTACTACGTCTCGCTGTTGAATGCGGATGGCACGCTGCCCAACAATCCGCTGCCGCCGCTACCCACGTCGGCCGTTTCCAAAGGCCTTCGCCCTACTCTGGTCGAATGCAACAACTGCCAGAACGTGTTGATCGATGGCATTACGACGGAAAACTCGCCGTACTGGGTACTGCATCCACTCTATTCGAGCAACGTCATCATTCGCAATTCGAATGTCACTTCCAACTCCAGCGGTTCGAACGGCGATGGCATCGATGTCGATTCTTCTAATAAGGTCCTCATCGAAAACGACACCTTCAGCACCAGCGACGACTTCATCAGTCTGAAGTCTGGCCTCAATGAAGATGGCATAGCGGTGGCCAAGCCCACCGAATTGGTCGTGGTGCGCGATATCACTGTCACGGCAGGTCATGCGTTCAGCGTCGGCAGCGAGATGTCGGGTGGTGTGCGCAACGTGTTCGTGACGGCGACAACCACCAACGTCTTGAGCAATCCGCAATATCTATTTCGCATGAAGACGATGCCGGGACGTGGCGGCTATGTGCAGAACATCTGGTATCAGAATGTCACCGGATCCAACTGGTCCACTTACGCCGTGGAGTTGAGCACCAACTACCAGTCCTCGACGATCTCGCCGCATAACACGAAGTTGATCCCGCAGATTTCCGGCATCACACTCAGCAACATTTCCGGCACAAGCAGCAATCCGGCGCTGAATCTTGTGGGTCTTTCATCCGCGCCTTATCAGAACATCAATTTCGTTTCGGATACGCTGACAGGCAAAGGTAGCAATGGCTGTTCGACCATTACCGGCGGAATCAACTTCACGAGTTCGAGCATCTCCGGCGTTTCGGGCAGCACGATCACCTGCCCATGATGTAGACATCGCAAGCAAAGAAAAAGCCGCCCACGAGGCGGCTTTTTCTTTAAGAGGAATTGCAATGCATCGCAGGAAATTTGCGGGCAATGAGCGCTAGCGAACAGAACTCTTGCGCCATCCAGTTCATTCTTCCGACAACTTCACGCATGCAGCGTCGGCAGAGGCCTGCGTGTTCACGTTGTCACAAGGAGATCGAACATGTATGCAATCCGGCATTTCAATTTTTCTTCGAAGCTCGTTGCGCTTGCGATGATGACTTCCGTCGCCATATTGGGAGGCTGCGGCGGCGGCGACAAAGGCGATCCGGGACCTGGCGCGCTACCCGACTCGATTACCATCAGCTCTCTGAACGGCCCCAGCGGCGGACAAGTGGGGCAGCCCGTTTCGCTCAACGTCAAGGTCGTGACAACCGGCGGCATCGCCGACAATGAAATAACTTACACATGGGTACAAACGGCGGGCACGCCCGTGGTCAGCTCGTCGCAAGGCGACGGCAGCCATGAATCCACGCTCACCTTCACGGCTGGCGTCACGGGCACAGTCACGTACACGGTGACTGCCACCGCGCGCGGCAAGACGGCATCGCAATCCAAGTCCGTGCCAATCAATCCGTAAGATCACTAGCGATCAAAGCATGCGAACGGAGACGTGAAAACGCCTTCGTTCTCGTATGTGGAACTGAACATTATTCAAAGTGCGGTGGCCGCTAATCGCGCGAGCGCATCAGCGACCTCGGCAACGACACTACTCCAATCGCCCATCGTCGATTGACGAAACAGTTTCATGCCATTGGGATACCATGGCGAATCCGTACGATCCGCAAGCCAGCGCCAGTCCGTCTTGTAAGCAGGTAACAATACCCAGCATGGCTTGCCGAGTACGCCGGCCAAATGGGCGACTGCCGTGTCGACGCAAATGACCAGATCGAGATTCGCCACAACGGCAGCCGTATCGGCGAAGTCTTTCAACTGCGATCCCACATTGGTAATCGGCAGTCCTGCCGGTGGACAAATAGCATCCTCTTCACCCGCGCCTTTTTGGAGACTGACAAAGCGCACGCCGGCAACGCTGCACAAAGGTGCCAGCACATGCAGCGACGGCAACGATCGATCGGCATCGTTTTCGAACAGGGGATTGCCTTTCCAGACGAGGCCAACACGCAAGCCGCTGTCCGGTAGAAGCGCAGCCCATTTTGCGATTCGATCCGGCACAGCACTCAGATAAGGAATGGACGCGGGAATAGATTCAATGCGCGTATTGCAGTAGTACGGCAGGCTCAAAAGCGGCGTCCAGAAATCCCAACCTGAGGCTGGAATATGCTCATCGAGAGAAATGACGCTATCTACGCTCTCCAGCGTGGCGAACAAGGTTTTAAGACCTGGATGACACAACATCGTAATCGTCGCGACGCCCTGCCCCTTTAGAACATTGGCATAGCGGCAGAATTGGATCATGTCGCCGTAGCCAGCCTCATAGCCGATCACCAAAGATTTACCGACAAGCGATTCCCCGCGCCAGCGTGGACATGCAAAGTGAGTAGCCAATGCTGCATACCAGTTACGCGCTTCGAAGCAATGCCAACCTTCCTCGAACCGTCCCTGACGCAACAGCAAATAACTGAAATTGAAACGCGCCATCGCGTAGTGGGCATCGAGCGTCATTGCCATGCGGTAGCAGCGCTCGGCTTCCACTTCTTGTTTCATGCAGGCATGGAGGACGCCCAGGTTCGACCAGCCCACTGCGGATTCCGGGGCTAGCGCAATGGCCTGTCCGTAGGCCGCTTCTGCTTCGCTGAAACGCTTTGCGCCTGCCAGCAGCACACCGAGATTG
>DASUGV010000103.1:0-10537 GCA_036273835.1 Rhodocyclaceae bacterium | reverse complement strand
TGGCAATTCGCTGAAAACGCTCGTATCAAATCAGCCCGTCGCAGTGGTTGTGCAAAATGCATTCGCCGATGGCCTGCGAGCGCGTGGTGTGCCAACTTCATCAGATGCAAAATTATCGTTGTCGGGGACTATCCAGAAATTTGAGTCCATTACAGTGATACATCGCGGGGCAACGATCGCGATTGATCTTGATGTGACAGATGTTGCAAGCGGCAAAAAAGTTTTCAGCAAAAATTTCGTAACCGATCTTGAAGAAGATTCCGGAGCTGCCGGTGTATTTGCCTCGATCGACGATTTGCGTAAGTTGGTCGAGCGTGGATTGCGTGAGACGGTCGACAAGGCACTCGACGATCCCGAAGTACGACATGCTCTGAAGATGTAAGGTGTTGGCAATCCGCTGATTTACAAGCGCGGTAGGTTGAACTGCAATCTGGTGGGCGGGCTCGGCGTGCCCATACGTTTGATCCATGCGATGCGTGGTGTACGAGCCCGCCCCCAACATATTTCCTGTGTGGGGCCAGAAACTCGCAATGCGAGAAGCATTTTTATTCGGCGGCTGTGCGTTGTTGGCCCACCGCTGCTATCAAATAATGCCAGCTTTGGCAATGGCTCCTTTGGCGGATGCACATCGATACTGATTCAATCAGACTCTTGCTTGTCCGTGCGGCATTGCGCCTTGTTGCGGATGTCCGTTCGCGCGTGCGCGAACAAAGGGCCGGAATCGTTTGAATTAATCGAAAGGGAAAAGAAATGAGACTCGGAGCTTTTTTGAAATGTTGTGCCGTCATCGGCACGCTATCACTATCGCTGTCTAACGCGTATGCAACCGGCGCATATATTAACGTCATGCAGACGTGGGAAAACTACTTGGCCTATCCGAACCCTGCATCTAATCAGTACAACATTAAGGCCCTTAATTACACAATTGAGTTTTGGGGCACGAACGGTTCGCCGGGAACTACTGCCCCGTATTGGCGTAGCAGCTACGTGACCGCCGCGCCGCTAGTGACCTATCCGTACGCTCCATCTTGGGAAAAAAATCGGAATCTGTGGACGCCCAGTGCTACGGATAACGTAACGATCGTAAAAGATAATAATGAATTCTATGCGGACGACCTGGATAGTTTTGTGGGCCACTATCTTACGCACGCAACGACAAATGCCGCGCCGAACGCTGTTGCCAACGATTGTGGCGACCAAGTCGACGAGTCAGGTGATCCCGACGGAGCCCAAGAATCCTCGGATCTGTACTATTGCTACATGCACATGGTCAACAATGACCCTGGTCTACCCGACAGTGCGCAAATCTGGTTCACGGTGAACTACCAGGACTATAACAACGCTTGGCACAGTGACACGATTGTCACGACGCTCAACCCGGCGGGTTCTCGCACCACACATACCATTTGCTTCAATCAAGCGCTCGTAAATTGGGTACCTGGCGATGGCACGCTGGTCCCCGCAGGCTCGACACATGCGCTGGTCGTCACGAACGGACAACCTTGCTAAGTCACGATTCGCATGAGCTTGTCTCCAAACGTTTTCCGCCCCATGTTTTCATGGGGCTTTTTTTTTGCACATACGCCATTACATGGTCGAGGCTATTCGGCAAAAGATTGCTGCGATCTATGACAAGAGAATAATCGGATTTATTCTTTGCCATTGTGTGAGCGTTTCCTGATGCGATTTTGTAAGTTGCATGAGCGCGGCATAGTCCGACATTTCGCGGATAGTGTGCGATGCGATCAGATTTGACCTCGCTCAATCGCCGCCTTTAGCCAATGCCTTCTGCCGTTTCTCCATCAACTTCCAAACCAGCGGTGTTAGGACGATCTGCATGGCGAGGTCGAGCTTGCCGCCGGGGGCGACGAGTGTGTTGGCGCGGCTCATCCATGAGCCGGAGATCATGTTGAGCAGATAAGGGAAATCTGTGCCGCGCGGGTCGCGGAAGCGGATGACGACGAGGGTTTCATCGGCCGTCGGCACTTCGCGCGCGATGAAGGGGTTGGAGGTGTCGACCACTGGTACGCGCTGGAAGTTGATGTGCGTGCGAGAGAATTGCGGGACGATGACATGGACATAATCGTCCATGCGGCGCAGCATCGTATCCTGTACTGCTTCCATCGAATAGCCGCGTACCTTGATATCGCGATGCAGTTTCTGTATCCATTCCAGATTGATGATCGGCACGACACCGATCAGCAAATCGACGTGACGGGCGATATCAATTTCGTTCGTGACCACACCGCCGTGCAGGCCTTCGTAATAGAGGACATCGGTATTTTCCGCCAGTGACTCCCACGGCGTGAAGGTACCCGCAGGCTGGGCCCAATGCAGCGCATCCACTTCATCGTGCAGGTAGTGACGATGCTCGCCATGGCCTGCCCGGCCGTATTCGCGAAACAGCGTTTCGAGCTTGTCGAGGTGATTGGCTTCGATGCCAAAGTGGCTTGGACCACGCTGTCCAGCGCGTTCGGCCTGATCGATGAGCTGCAGCATTTCGTCGCGGTTGTAGCGATGAAACGCATCGCCTTCGATCATGGCGGGCGTGATTTTCTCGCGCCGGAATATCCACTCGAAACTGCGCGACACAGTGCTGGTGCCGGAACCCGAAGAGCCGGTGACTGCGATGATCGGATGTTTGCTGGACATTATTATTTTTACTGGGCTTGTTGAAGCCACGCCTGCCATTCATCGAACAGTGATGGGCTGGCGGCCAATACAACCGCGCGCTTGTGTATCGGGTCGGCAATCAGCGGGCCGCCGCCGAGCGCACCGAAACTGCCGCCCGCTTCATGCAGAATCAAACGGCCTGCCGCATAGTCCCACAGCGCCTGTCCGCCGTGCAAATAGACATCGAGCCTGCCGGCCGCAACGAAACACCATTCGAGCGCGCTGGAACCGAAATTGCGTTGCGAGTAATAAGGCGGCTCGCCTACGAGTTTGCCGGATAGCTTTGCTTCGAGATGTTTGAAGTCGATGCCTGCAACGGCGTTGCGCAATTGTTGAGCAGGTTGGCGCAGCGGTAGCCGGACGCCGTCGAGCCACGCGCCGGCACCACGGCTGGCGTAATACGCTTCATCGGTGATGGGGTTGTAGACCACGCCGAATTGCGTTTCGCCACCGACGAGATAAGCAACGGAAACCGCAAAAAGCGGTACGCCGTTGGCGAAGTTGGTAGTGCCATCGATGGGATCGATGCACCACACGCCTTCGCCGCCGGCTTCCCAGCATTCTATTTGCTGATCGGCGCTCATCTCTTCGCCGATCACAGGTGCGACGAGCAGATCGGGCAGTTGCGCAATGAGAGCGGCCTGCGCGGCCAGATCGGCTTCTGTCATCGAACTGCCATCGCCTTTGTGCTGGCGAACGGCCTTGAGATAACGCGGGATGATGACCTCGCGCGCGACGCCGCGCACGATGGACTCCAGCGCGCGAACGCGTGCCAGTTCAGGCACCGGAATCTTTCCACTTGATCGAGCAGCCGATGCTTGCAATCTGCTCGCCCGGTCCCTTGCCGCTGCGTGCCACCTGTACCATCGCTTCGAACAGTTCGCGGCGGGCGTCGTCCGGCGCGGCTTCTTTGCGCGAAGCATCGAGCCGGCCGTGATATTGCAATTCAAGTTGTGCGTTGAATCCGAAGAACTCGGGCGTGCACTGCGCGTCGTACGCGCGTCCTACCGATTGCGTTTCATCGGCGACATAAGGAAAGGGGAACGCCAGTTCGCGTGACCACTCGCGCATCGGCTCCCAACCATCCTGCGGGTAGGCCGACATATCGTTCGACATGATGGCGACGCTACCGATGCCGTGACTTGCAAGCTCGCGTGTATCGCGCACGATGCGCTGAATTACCGCTTTGACATAAGGGCAGTGATTGCATATGAACATGACGAGCAGCCCCTTCGGGCCGCGAGTCGACGCCAATGTGTGTGTGCGGCCATCGACGCCAGGCAGCGCAAAATCCGGCGCCAGCCAGCCAAAATCGCATACGGGGGTGCTCGTGCTCACCATGACCGCGCTCCTTCCGACAGAAACATATAATGCCTTCAGTGGCGCATGTTCAAATGGCGCCAAGGCCTTAGCTTCTCATTTGATCATAGCACCATGACGCCACGCTTTTATTGTCCAACTCTGGCCGACATTTCGAGCACGTGTGCGAACGGCATGCCGCTTGCTGACGGCAAGGAAATCAGTTTGCCGTCCGATGCCGCCCATCATGCCGACCGGGTTTTGCGCTTGCGGCCCGGCGATGCCGTTGTAGTATTCGACGGTAGAGGTGGTGAATTTCTCGGAAAGATCACGGCGACGGGGCGCCAAGTACGTGTCTCCTTGCACGAGCGAATCGATACGAACCGCGAGCCGCAGTTTGATGTTGTATTGGTGCAGGCTCTGGCAGTTGCCGACAAAATGGATTGGGTCGTACAGAAAGCTTCTGAAGCGGGCGCGCGTGCCGTGCAACCCGTGATGGCCGAACGAAGCGTGCTGCGCCTGGAAGGCGAGCGCGCAGCCAAGCGTGTCGCGCACTGGCGCCAGGTTGCCGTTGCAGCGGCGGAACAATGCGGACGCAATCGTGTCATGGAAGTGGGCGAAATTAGCGGCAGCCTCAATGCCTGGTTGGCTCAACCTTTTGAAGGGTTACGCTGGTTGCTCGATCCGGACGAAGGTATGCCGCTGACAAAGCAGACGCGGCCTGCTGGTGCCGTCGCGGTATTGATCGGGCCGGAAGGCGGTTGGAGTCCCGCCGAAATTGCAACCGCGCGTGCAGCGGGCTGCGCACCGATCACCATGGGGCCGCGCGTGTTGCGCACCGAAACGGTGGGCGTTGCCGTAACGGCAGCGATGATGGCGCTGTGGGGCGACTATTAGAAAATTTCGAGCATGCTATGCGAATGGAGAGCAGTCTTTGACAAACAGGGAACCCAGAATCCTTAACGAAAATCTTGCTGCCGCAACACGCATGCATAATGACGATGCCATACGCTTCGTCGACTGGGTGCGTGGTGCCGCGCCATATTTTCACGCTTTTCGCGGCAAGACGTTCGTCATCGCTTTCGGTGGCGAGGTGGCGCAGGGCGAGTTGTTGCAGGACCTTTGTCACGACTGCAATTTGCTCGCCGCGCTGGGCGTGCGGCTGGTGCTGGTGCATGGCGCGCGTCCGCATATCGAACAGGAACTCGCACGGCGGGGTCTCGAGTCACGCTACCACAATGGCTTGCGCGTAACGGATGCCGCAGCGCTCGAATGCGTCAAGGCTGGCATGGGTGTCACGCGTATCGAACTCGAAGCCTGCCTGTCGCAAGGTTTGCCCAATACGCCCATGGCGGGCGCATGGATGCGCGTCACGGGCGGGAACTTCATCACCGCCAAGCCGATGGGTGTCGTCGACGGCGTCGATTTCCATTTCACCGGCTTGGTACGCAAAGTGATCGTCGAGGAAATCGTTGCAGATCTCGATCAGCAGAATGTCGTGCTGATCACGCCATTGGGCGTGTCGCCCGCCGGAGAGATTTTCAATCTCGCCATGGAAGAAGTGGCCGAAGCGGTGGCTGTCGCACTCAAGGCGGAGAAACTCATCTATCTGTGCGATGCGCCCGGCTTGCTGGACAGCGAAGGCCGCTTGATCGAAGCGATCACCGCCGATGATGCAGAAAAAATGTTCGAGGCGCGCGTCGGTCTGACCGAAGACTTGCATTTGTTTTTGCCGCGCACGATTCGCGCAGTGCGTCAGGGTGTCGCGCGTGCTCACCTGATCGACCGCGACAAGGATGGCGGTTTGCTGCTCGAATTCTTCACGCGTCAAGGCGTCGGTACGATGGTGTCGCGCGATCCCTTGCATCGTTTGCGCGATGCGACCAGCGACGATGTGGCCGCGCTCGTTGGCTTGCTTGCGCCGCTGGAAGCGGACGGGACGCTGGTGCGCCGTAATCGCGAATTGTTGGAAACGGAAATCACGCGCTTCACGCTCGCGGAGAATGATGGCGTCATTGTCGGTTGCGTGGCGCTGAATCCGTTTCAAGAAGACGGCATGGCGGAAATGGCTTGTCTTGCGGTTACCGCCGAATACCGCCGTGCGGGTTTGGGTGAGCGCCTCATGCAGCACATCGAAGAACGTGCGCAGGTAATGGGTATTGCCAAGCTATTCGTCCTGACCACCCGTACCGAACACTGGTTCCGCGAACGCGGCTTCATGGAAGTGGGTCCGGAGCTTTTGCCGGCGCGCAAACGCGACCTTTATAACTTTCAGCGGCGCTCGAAGGTGCTGATGAAGTCTCTGTGATGGAACGCGCGCGTGAACGCCTTGCCGCCCACTTTGCCTGATTCGCACCGCGACAAAGTGCCGTCTCCCATACGCTGGCACGTTGTGCAGTGGACGTACGCAGTGGCGCTGGCGCTGGCGGTAGGCTTGTTGTGCTGGCTGGTTGCGACGCAGGTGCAACGTCCGGCTTCGCGTGCTTTTGCGGCGTTACTGATTACCGGCATCGTCCTGGCGGCGATCCTATATGCATTTCGCATTACACGTCATACCGGCATGGGGCGGCTGAACGATCTGCGACGGCGTCTGGATCAAGCGCACCTGCTGGATGGGAAGCCAGACATCGTCACGACAGGATGGCCCGCGTTCGATGCGCTGGGCGAGTCGGTCATGCGTGTGCTGCATCAGCGCGATCTACATATCGATCAGTTGACGGACGAAGTGGAGTACTACAGGCGGCTAGCCGAGGACACCATGGGTCTGGAGGCGTATTTCAGTCCGCGCGGGCGTCTGCTGTGGGTGAATCCTGCGGTAGAACGCATTACGGGCTATACCCGCGAAGAGTGCAGCGCAACGGCCGACCTCATCGACTTGTGGGTCTATCCGAAGGACCGTAACTTGACCAAGGACCTCGCCCGGCGCGGCTTGCACGGCGAAGGACGCGAAGATCACGAGCTGCGCCTTCAGCGCAAGGACGGCAGCATTGTATGGTTCTCATGCCGCTGGTATGCCCTGCGTGGCAAGGACAACGAGATCGTCGGCGTGCGTTTCTCGGCCCAAGATATTCAGCAGCGCAAAGATACGGAACTCAAGCTGCTGGAGACCGTTGCCGCATTGCGCCGCGCGCAAGCGCTCAAGGAACATTACCTGTCGCGCAGCAACGACGAGCGCATGCGACTGTCATCGCTGCTGGATACGGTCGTGCTGGGCATCCTGTTCGTCGATCGCGATCGGCGCGTCGTCTACATCAATCAACCTGCGCTCGACATGTGGCAGCTCGGCAGCCGCGAAAATATCGTCGGTGCCCGCGATACCGTGTTGATGGATATGACGCTGCCATTACGAACGGAAGAAGAAGCCTATCGCAAGCACGTCGAGGAAGCGATTGCGATGCGCGATCGCAGTTCGCCCTACGATGTTTATCTCACGGATGGTCGCGTGATTCGTCAAGTGTCCGCCATCGTGCCTTCGTCCGATGGCAAACATGGAATCGGCCGCGTGTGGGTTTATGAAGATGTCACCGAGGCGCATCGTTCCGAACGGCGGCTGACCGAGCTGGCTGAGCGCGATCCGCTCACGGGTTTATACAACCGCCGTCGTTTCCTCGAGGAACTCGAGCGCCAGATCGCCGACGGTCAGCGCCGCCACGAGCAAGTGGGTCTGATCAGCTTCGATCTCGACGGCTTCAAGGCCATCAACGACACGTTCGGCCATCAGGCAGGAGATGAAGTGCTCATGGCACTCTCGAACGAAGTCGGCAGCATCGTGCGTCGTAACGAACTGTTTTTCCGCTTGGGTGGAGACGAATTTGCCATCCTTGTTTCAAGCACTGACGAGGAGCGCGTGACGCAGCTTGCACGCCGTATTCTCATTACGATCGGTGACTTCGATTTTCGTTTCGATGGCCAGGATGCGCGTGTCACGGTGAGTCTGGGCATCGCCATGGCGCCCATTCATGCGACGGATCCGTCGGCGTTGGTGGCGGCGGCGGATCGTGCAATGTATTTAGCAAAATCGCGCGGCAAGAACCGGCAGGAAATTGCCGAGACTACGCAGACCGATCTCTTCAATATTCCTTAGTCAATGCAAATGGCATGAGCGCGGAACCGGAAAAACCCGTCAGAACTGTCAACTGCCCGACTTGCGCAACGCCAGTGCCTTGGGGTCCGCAGAGTCCGTTTCGTCCTTTTTGCTCGGAACGCTGCAGGCAGATCGACCTTGGCGCCTGGGCGTCGGACGCCTATCGCGTGGCCGGCGATGCACCCGAAGAGGGTGATACGCTGGATCCGCCGAATTCAGACTCGCGCTAAGTCTATAGCCAAGCGCCGCGAATGGCTGCGACGCCATGCGCCCCGGCCATGCGAGCGGCATGCATGTCGGCGGCAGAGAGTCCGCCGATGGCAAGGACGGGTACAGGAAGATCGCGGGCGAGTTCTGCGAACGTACTCCATCCGATACCCTCTTGTCCTGCATGGCTGGTGGTTTTCGTCACCGGTCCGAGCACCGCGTAGTCCATCCCCAGTTCCGCGGCGCGTTCCAGTTCCGCGCGCGTATGACACGACGCGCCGACCCATTCCAATGCAGGACGCGAGGTGGTCTCGGCGAGTTGTGCTGATGACAGATGTATGCCGTCAGCATTTAATCGTTCGGCCAGCGCGCGATCGCGATTAATCACCACCATTGATGACGTGTCGCGGCAGCGCGCAACGACTTCGCGCGCAAAGGCCTCCAAGGCGGCGCCGCTCAATTCGGGTTCGCGGATTTGCACGAGCTTCAATCCCTCGGCAAGCGAAGCCTCCAATGCCTTCAATTGCGCCGCTATGCCGATCTCCGTTGCATGGGTGATCGCCATCAGGCGTGGCAGCCGCAAGGCTTTCAAGATCGGTCCATTAGCCGGCAACATTGGTCCGACGTCAAGTCGGTCGGCAAATTGCCAAGCCAGTGCGCTATGCACATGGTCTTTTACATCGCCCGACCATTGCGCAATTTCGAAAAAATTAAGTTTGACGTGCGCATGTTCATAGCGATGTTCTCGCGTCAACCAGGGATATGCCTTCTGGACCGCGATGCCAAGTTCTTCCGCTAATTCGCGTACGACAGCGTCATGCGGCGTTTCGCCGGCCTCGACTTTGCCGCCCGGAAACTCCCAGTAGCCGGGATAGAAAGTGCCTTCGGCGCGCTGGCCAAGCAGAAAACTGCCGTCGGGCCGGGTGATGACGGCAGCCGACACGGCTACACGCTTGACCATGGATTGTTTCCGTTATTGATGATGTTGCGGATGCTGGATGGCAAGCGGCATTTTAAATATTTATTAAGCATATACGGTTCGTATGCCAATCAAGCAGATCGAGTATTGCGTCCCGCGTAGTCGCGGGCGAATTGCCAAGCAACGCGCCCGCTGCGCGAAGCGCGCATTTGCGACCAAAGCAGCGCTTCGTGCCGGATGGATGCGTCCCAGGCAGCTATGTCTGCACCCATTTCGATAAGCCAGTGCCGCACGATGGAAAGATATTCTTCCTGATCGAAGGGATAGAAGGACAACCACAATCCGAATCGGTCGGACAACGAAACTTTTTCTTCGATGGCCTCGCTCGGATGGATTTCGCCGTCGATATGCCGCGTTTGAACATTCTCGTCGTGGTATTCGGGCATGAGATGGCGACGGTTGCTGGTGGCATATATCAGCACGTTGTCCGGCACCGCGGCGAACGAGCCATCGAGCACGCTCTTGAGTGCCTTGTAACCGACTTCGGATTCTTCGAACGATAGGTCGTCGCAAAAAACGATGAAGCGTTCCGGGCGAGCGCGGATCAGGTCGACGATATGCAACAGATCCATCAGATCGGTCTTGTCGACTTCGATGACACGCAGACCCTGCGCGGCATATTCGGTCAGCAGCGCGCGTACGAGAGAACTTTTGCCGGTGCCGCGCGCGCCTGTCAGCAGCGCGTTGTTGGCGCGCCGCCCGTCTACGAACTGCCGCGTGTTGGCGTCGAGACGCCGCTTCTGTTCCTCGATATCATGCAAATTGGATAGTCGTATCGGTTGCAGGTTGTGCAATGCTTCCAGCCAGCCGCGTCCGTTGTGCGTGCGCCAGCGATGAGCGAGCGCTGTCCAGTCGGGCGCCGGCGGTATTGGCGGCAGAGCGGACTCGAAACGGGTCAGCACGTGTTCGGCACGCTGCAGCAAGCGTTCCAGATCAGCGGGATTCATCGTGCCCTTTCTTTTGCGAATCCTTATCGGCGTCCGTAGGGCTGTTTTCCGTTGACCTCTTCTCCGTTTCGTTTCGTGGCCAGGTAGCCCAGACAATCAGCAGTAGCAGGCTCAGGGCGATACCGGCTTCGACATAGAGAATCCACATGTGGGTGTATCGGCGACGGGCGCCGCAGCAGAAAAGGAAGACATCAGTATACTTTCGTGTTCAATCCACTGGTAAGGTCAATGCAATGATTCGCTGTCATTCGATACTGCTTGCGATGTCGTTAAGTGTGCTTGTGTCGGCTTGCGCCAACATGCAGCAGGGCGAGCACGCAGATACGCAAGGGAACGGACAGGCAGCCG
>DASUGV010000102.1:0-9178 GCA_036273835.1 Rhodocyclaceae bacterium | reverse complement strand
CATTGATGATATTCGCCAAACATGGCCGCAACACGCCTATTCCTTTTGGCCCATATCTCGCAGCTGCCGGAATCATTGCGCTATTTTTCGGTAGCACCTTATCAAAGGTTTTCCTAGGTCTCTGACTCAGCTTGAAGGACGACTGCGCACCCATATTTATGCCGTGTGGTGTGCACAGTTGGTCATTCAAGCCATCGCGTCACTGAAGTGCCCATTTCGCCTAAGTTTGCAATGCGTTAGACTTCGCACAACCTCTGGATTGCGTCGCGTCGTCGCGCGTTTGCATTCGGAGGTTGTGTTTTATCGGAGGCCAAGATGCCGATTTATGGTTATCGCTGCAATGATTGCGGCTTTAAGAAAGATCACTTGCAAAAGCTCGGCGATACGCCGATCGCCGCATGCCCATCCTGCGGCGGCCACAATTATGCCAAACAGCTATCCGCTGCGGGCTTCCAGCTCAAGGGCAGCGGCTGGTACGCAACTGACTTCAAGGGCAGCGGCAGCCAATCGGCTGGCGCCGCGAAATCCGAAGCAGGTAGCACAGGCGAAACTAAAACAAGCGATAGCAATACAAGCAAATCGAGCAACGACGATGGCGGCTCTACGGCCGCAGGTAGTTGTGGTACTGGTTGCGCTTGTCACTGACCGAACAGCGTATCTACATGAAGAAATATCTCATCACCGGTTTATTGGTGTGGGTGCCGTTGGCCATCACCGCATGGGTCCTGCAGTTCGTGGTCAGCACGCTGGACAGGACGCTCCTTCTGTTGCCGGTTTCGTGGCGTCCGGTTCAATGGCTTGGCTTCCAGATCTGGGGGCTAGGCGCATTGTTGACGCTTCTCATCGTGTTGATCACGGGTGTCATCGCATCTAATTTTTTTGGCTTGCGCATACTCAAATTCTGGGAAAGCGTGCTCAACCGTATCCCGGTGGTGAAATCGATCTATTCCAGCGTCAAGCAAGTCTCCGACACGCTTCTCGGGCCGGGCGGCCAGGCTTTTCGCAAAGCACTGCTGGTGCAATATCCGCGTCAAGGCAGCTGGACCATCGCGTTTCAAACCGGACATCCGGGTGGCGAACTGGAACAGCACCTGCCTGGAGATTTCGTCAGCATTTATGTGCCCACTACGCCCAACCCCACATCGGGATTTTTTCTCATGATGCCCAGGAGCGAAGTCGTAGAACTGGACATGTCGGTCGATACTGCATTGAAGTACATCATTTCAATGGGAGTCGTCGGGCCGGACCATGCCAAAGTGCGACACGGACCCGCCACGACCATGCAACTCACGGCGCAGCCATGAGCCGAGTCATTCAATCAAATCGGGTGCAATGGGCCAATCGAAATAGACTGGGCTAGGCACTTGGCACATACCTGGTCCTGATTGCAATCACGCCTCAAAGACTCGTTCAATATTTTTTTGCCCGCGTTCGAAGTTGCGGGTTCAATATTCATGCCAATGGAATTATTGCGGAGATAGAAAGAAATGCGCACCACATACAGCGGGCTCGTCAGCGCCGCCCACCTGGATCAAATCGTTACCCTTTTCGGCTGGGCGCATCGCCGCAGGGATCATGGCGGCGTCATATTTGTCGACTTGCGCGACCGCGAAGGTCTGGTGCAGATCGTATGCGATCCGGATCGCGTCGACACTTTCAAGGTCGCGGAGACCGTACGCAACGAGTTCTGTTTGCGCGTAGTCGGCAAAGTACGTCGCCGTCCTGCAGGCACGGAAAATAGCAATCTGATATCCGGTGAAATCGAAGTGCTGTGCCATGAGCTGGAAATACTCAACCCTTCCGTCACGCCGCCATTTCAGCTCGATGACGACAATCTATCGGAAAATGTACGTTTGACGCATCGGGTGATTGATTTGCGCCGTCCTGTCATGCAGAAGAACATGATGTTGCGTTACAAAACTGCACGCGCTTTCCGCCGCTTTCTCGACGACGCAGGTTTCGTGGATATCGAAACGCCGATGCTCACCAAGAGCACGCCTGAAGGCGCGCGCGATTACCTCGTGCCGAGTCGCGTACATGATGGAATGTTCTTTGCGTTACCGCAATCGCCCCAGCTCTTCAAGCAACTATTGATGGTGGCTGGTTTCGATCGCTACTACCAAATCACGAAATGCTTTCGGGACGAAGACCTGCGCGCCGACCGCCAGCCCGAATTCACCCAAGTCGATATTGAAACGTCATTTCTGACGGAAACCGAAATCACCGCAATCATGGAAAACATGATTCGCTATGTGTTCAAGGACGCCATCGATGTCGACTTGCCTAATCCATTCCCACGCATGACATATGCCGATGCCATGTACAAGTACGGCTCCGACAAACCGGACCTGCGCGTAACGCTGGAATTTACCGAACTCACAGACATCATGAAGTCCGTCGATTTCAAGGTCTTCAACGCCGTTGCCAATTCCGTCGGCGGACGTGTCGCAGGTCTGCTCATTCCGGGCGGCGCCGAGCTCACGCGCGGCGAGATCGACGCTTACACAACGTTCGTTGCGATCTACGGCGCCAAAGGACTTGCTTACATCAAGATCAATGATGTCGGAGCAGGCCGCGAAGGTCTGCAATCGCCCATCGTCAAGAATTTGTCGGACGATGCACTCAAGACCATCCTCGCGCGCAGCGGTGCGAAAAATGGCGATCTCATATTCTTTGGCGCCGACAAGGAGAAAATCGTCAATGACTCACTGGGTGCGTTGCGGATAAAAATCGGCCATGAGAAAAAACTGCTCGATGGCCGCGCATGGGCGCCGGTATGGGTGGTCGACTTTCCGATGTTCGACTACGACGAAGAAGACAAGCGCTGGGTCGCTTGCCATCACCCATTCACCAGTCCAAAAGACGAGCACCTCAATCTGCTTGCAACTGATCCGGGGAAATGTCTTGCCAAAGCCTACGACCTTGCACTCAACGGCTGGGAACTTGGTGGTGGTTCGGTTCGTATCCATCGCGCAGACGTGCAAGAGAAAGTATTCAAAGCCCTCGGCATCGGTGACGAAGAAGCGCAGCTCAAGTTCGGCTTTCTACTCGACGCGCTCAAGTACGGCGCGCCACCGCACGGCGGGCTGGCGTTCGGCTTGGATCGTGTCGTCACCATGATGACGGGCGCGGAATCGATTCGCGACGTCATTGCGTTCCCAAAGACACAGCGCGCGCAGGACCTGCTCACACAGGCGCCGAGCCCGGTCGACGAAAACCAATTACGCGAATTGCATATTCGTCTGCGCAATATTACGAAAGCCGACGACGCACAGGCATAAACCCTTCACCGCAAAGACGCGAAGGAACACAAAGGGCCGCAAAGGAATCTGATTCTTTTGCGGCCCTTGTATCTGCATTAATGGACGCGCCACATTTGAATTTCAATCTTTCTGTCACTGCGCCAGCCGCTAACCAGCGCCCTAAGCGCTTAACGACACATGGGCATACGCGCATCGATCCTTTCCATTGGCTGCGCAATACCAAGAATCCGGCGACGCTCGACTACCTCAATGCCGAAAACGCATACGCTGATGCTGTTCTCGCTCCCACCAAGGCGTTGCAGGAAAAGCTCTATCAAGAAATGCTTGGCCGCATCCAGGAAGCCGATCTGTCGGTGCCGGTCAAATATGGCGAATGGATGTACTACAGCCGCACCGAAGTTGGCACGCAGTACGCCATTCATGCGCGTCGTCGCATCGTCGCTTCGGGATGGGAGGATTCTCCGGAAGAAGTGCTGCTGGATGAAAACGCGGAAGCCGCCGGTAAAGCTTTTTATGAAGTCGGCGATTTCGAGATCAGTCCTTCCGGGCGTTACCTGGCATGGGCTGAAGACACGCACGGCTTTCGTGAGTTTCGCCTGAGAATACGCGATCTGCATACAGGAAAAAATCTGCGCCTAACAAAACGGCTGGCTGTCAGCCTGGTCTGGGCGGAGGACGATGTCACGTTGTTCTACGTGAGCGAAGATGCGCAAACCAAACGTGCAAACAAATTATGGCGACATCATTTACATGAAAAGACGGATACATGTATCTACGAAGAGCGCGATGCGCGCTTCAACCTGATGGTGTCGAAAACGCGCAGCCGCCGTTTCTTGATGCTGAGCTCAAGCAGTCACACGACTTCCGAAACACGCATACTGGACGCTCACAAACCTACCGGACGTTGGCGAATTATTTTGCGGCGCAAAGCGGGCGTGGAGTATGACGTCGATCATCATGGCGATCGGTTGTTCATGCGTATCAACGACACCGGTCCCAACTTTCGTCTCGTGGACATGCCTCTCGCCGATTGGCGTCGCGTGTCGTGGCATGAATGCGTCATGCATCGCGATGATGCGATCCTGGATGATGTCGACCTCTACCAGGACTGGCTCGTTCTCAGCGAGCGCATCGACGGCTTGCCTCAACTGACCATCACGGCATTTGCAAGCGGAGACACACATCGCGTTGCATTCGACGATCCGGCCTTCGTCGTCGATCTCGACGATCTGCCCGAGTGGCATTCACCGCGCTTGCGCTACAGCTACGAGTCGCTCACCACGCCGGACTCTCTTTACGAATACGATCCTGCCACGCAGCGATCGACGCTATTAAAACGTCAGCCGGTACTCGGCGAATTCGATCCGTCGAACTATATCTCCGAACGTTTGCACGCTCGGGCTGCTGACGGAACGGAAATTCCCGTTTCACTGGTTTACCGCAAAAACTTCATGCGCGATGGCGAAGCACCGTTATGGCTGGAGGGCTATGGCGGCTATGGTATTTGCAACGATCCTTGGTTCTCGACTACGCGTTTGTCATTATTGGATCGCGGCTGGGTATTTGCGATTGCGCATGTGCGCGGCGGCGGTGAGCTCGGTCAACGCTGGCACGATGACGGAAGGCTGGCAAACAAAATCAATAGCTTCACCGACCACATCGCTTGTGCCGAGATGCTGATCGCGCGAGGCTACACTTCGGCCAAACGCATCCTCGCGCAAGGCGGCAGCGCGGGCGGTCTGCTGGTCGGTACGGTGCTCAATCTGCGTCCGGAATTATTCGGCGCCGCAATCATGGAAGTGCCTTTCGTGGATGTCGTTACCACGATGCTGGACGAATCCTTGCCGCTCACGATCGGCGAGTACGAAGAGTGGGGTAATCCGCAACGCAATGCGGACTACTGTCGTCTGCTGAGCTACTCGCCTTACGATAATCTCGCTGCGCGTCCATATCCGCCGATCCTGGTGGAAGCCGGTTTGCACGACAGCCAGGTGATGATCTGGGAGCCCGCCAAATATGTTGCAAAATTACGCACATTGACAGACTGCACCGCCACACCGCTACTGCTCCATACCAACATGGAAGCCGGCCACGGCGGCGCTTCGGGCCGCTATTCCGCATTGCGCGAACGGGCTCGCTCCATCGCCTTCGCCATCGCGGCGATCACACCGTAGAGTTACACAGTCGCCCTTCATATCGCCACCGCGGCGGCGCCAAGGCAGACGGCCACCGTAAAGCCTAAAGAAACCGGCCACGATGCCGTTCCTTATGTGTTCGATCGGCGACACTTTCGGCATTCCGAATTTGCGTTCCGATTATTTAGAGGCAAGCGGCAGACATGCAATCCGTTGCGGATCTCAGTGTTCTCATTATCGAAACCAATGCGACCATGCGCACGCAGGTGCGCAACATGCTCGCGTTGTGCGGCATCGCGAACGTCACGCTCGCTGTCTCGGCAGGTGTCGGCATCCGCAAACTGCGCGAAGTAAATTTCGATGTCATTCTATGCGAATATCATCTTGGCGACGGACAAGACGGTCAGCATCTTCTGGAAGATTTGCGACATCACCATCTCATTCCCCTGACGACCGTTTTCATCATGACTACAGGCGAAAGCCTCTACGAAAAAGTCGTCAGCGCAGCGGAATTGGCGCCGAACGATTACATCCTCAAACCATTCTCTTCGGACATGTTGTTCGAACGGCTGTTGCGTGCCATTCAAAAACGCGACGCGTTTCTGCCAACCTATCGCTTGATCGAATCAGGCAATACGCTGGGCGCAATAGAAGCTTGTCGTAAAGGCGAAACCGAACATCCACAATTCGTGGTCGACTTCCTGCGCATGCGTGCCGAACTGCACATTGCAGCGGGCCAACCGGAACAGTCGCAGGAAGTCTACAAACTTGTTCTGAAATCACGCGCCGTACCATGGGCCAAGCTAGGTCTTGCAAAAACGCTGTTCATGCTAAAGCAATATGCGGACGCGGAAAAATCGCTGGAAGAACTCGTGAGCGAGAACGCCAATTATCTCGACGCGTACGATTGGCTGGCGCGATCTCGCGAAGCCAGCGGGAAATTGGCCGAAGCCCAGGCGGCGTTGAAAGATGCCGTCAAAGTATCGCCTCATACCACGCGGCGCATGCGCAAACTTGGCGAGGTCTCGAGCGAACTGGGCGACATGGACACGACTGCCAAGATGATGAGCGAAGTCGTGCGCAAGGGAAAATATTCCGATTTTCGCGACCCCGAAGATCATGTGCTGTTGGTCAAGGCACAGCTCGCGCAAGGCGAAATCGAGGCGGCCAATTCCACTCTGCGCGATCTGGAGCGCAACATGGAAGGCTTGGCAAAGACGGAGTTATGCAAGGCCATCTCCAATGCGATGGTGGCCACGCAGGCCGGCGACGTATCGCGCGCCAACCAGGCGCTCGACGAAGCAATGAAACACAACGATCCACGCTTGGGCGCGTCGCTCGGACTCAAGAAAGATCTCGCCCGCATCTGCCTGACGCACAAGCGTGACGATCAGGCCGCCGAAGTCATCATGGATGTCATGCGTCACGCGGCGGACGACGCGGAGGTCGAACGCATCAAGAATGTCCTCGTCGAACTGGGTAGGCCGGAACTTGGCGAAACGCTCGCGGGACGCATCCGCGTCGAAGTGCGCGACATCATGACTGCCGGTGCCAAGCTCGCACAGAGCGGCGATTTCGATGGCTCCTTGCGTCAGATGATGCAAGCCGTATCCAAAATGCCCGGCAATACGAATGTGCTGTTCAACGCCGCGTTGGCGTTTCTGAAACACATCGAAAATCTGGGATGGAATCAAAAATTTGCCAATACTGCACGCGAGTACATCGAACGTGTACGCAGACAAGATCCAGGCAATCCGAAACTCGCCAGCATGGTGCAGTATTTCGACACGCTAGTGCGCAAGTACGGCATTCGGACCGATCAGGCAAAATAATTATCAAAAACTTGCGGTCGAATAGTCATTTGTCATGACGACCAAAACACCGCGCCGGATTGTAGGATGTATAGGACTGGTAAACTGCGAACAACATTCTTTCCGCACTTGAGTCCAATGCGATCATTTTTAGTTCGTTTCGTTTCCGGATTCAGTCTTTCTCTGCTGCTGATCGTCTCGGCCGTCGACGCAAGTCCGGCACTAGCGCGCGAGTCGATCACACTCGCATCTGTATCGCCGATAGCCGTCAGCGACTTGCCGCGTGAAGCGCAGGTCACGCTAGCCTTGATCCGTCACGGCGGTCCTTTCCCTAACAAGCGCGATGGCGTGGTCTTCCAAAACCGCGAGCGGCGGCTACCGCCCAGGCAACCGGGCTACTATCGCGAGTACACCGTTGCAACACCACATTCGCGCGATCGCGGCGCACGGCGCATCATCGCTGGCGCCACGCAGGAGTATTACTACACCAACGATCATTACCGCAGCTTCCGGCGCATCAGAACGGAAGGACAGCGGCAGTGAACATCGCGCCACGCAGCGACGCCGGTTTCCTGCTTAAGCAAGTCCAGCATGCAGGTCTATATACCGTCGACGAAGATGCTTCGCGCATCGTTTTCAACGCAGCCGCCAGCCTAGGTTTCAACGCTTATCGAATCAATTTGAGGCTGGCTACCGACGCGAAGAAACTCATGCATATTTTTGAACGCGCGCTGCATTTCCCTGATTGGTTCGGCGCAAATTGGGATGCGCTCGCAGACTGTCTGTGCGACATGTCGTGGCAGGAAGCCGATGGTTATGTTCTTGTCCTACAGCGTCTGGAAAATCTCGAACAAAAAGAGCCAGAGACCATCACGATGCTCTTCGATATTTTGCGCGAAACGACAAAGAGCTGGTGCGAACAAAACATTCCATTTTGGATATTGGCGGAAGGATACGCCGGTGCGCTGCCTCGGCTTAGAATACCAACGTGAACTTCAAGAAACCCATCTCCGCATTGGTCATCATCCACACGCTGGACCTACAAGTATTACTGCTCGAACGCGCCGCCCATCCCGGCATGTGGCAATCCGTCACCGGCAGCCAGGAAACCGACGAACCGCTCGCCGAAACCGCCCGCCGCGAAGTGGAGGAAGAAACCGGCATCGTTGCACCGCTCGACCAATTCATACCGTGGCGCATCATCAACCGTTTCGAAATTTATCCGCAATGGCGCAACAGATACGCCAATGGCATTACGCATAACCTCGAGCACGTATTCAGTCTGTGCGTCCCTATTCCTGCAACGCCTCGTCTCGCGCCGAATGAACATTCGTCTTATCAATGGCTACCGTGGCAAACAGCCGCCACCAAATGTTTTTCCTGGACGAATCAGGACGCCATCTTGATGCTGCCCGATCGCGCGAAAAATAAGGGCGCGGGAATGTAAAATCAAGGGGCTTGAAACCGCGTTGGGTGCACCTATTTTTGAGAATGAGGGCAAAGCAGAGCGCCCTGTATTTTCAACTTATAGATATGGAGGTGCATTATGTTCAATCTTGTTTCCCGCGATCCCTTCGACGATCTGTTCCGTGGCTTCTTCGTACGGCCTGTAGGCATGAGCAACGATGGCGAAGCGCTGGCGATTCGTGTCGATGTGAAGGAAAACCCGGAATCTTATCTAGTACATGCCGAATTGCCGGGCGTGAAGAAGGACGATATCCAGATTAATATCGACGGCGCTCAACTGTCGATTGCCGCTGAGCGCAAGCAAGAAAAGGAAGTAAAAGATAACGAACGCGTACTGCGTACCGAACGCTACTACGGCAAGGTGGCGCGTAGCTTTCAGCTCGGGCAGGATGTCGATCAGGAACATGCCGTCGCCAAATTCACCGACGGCGTGCTGGAACTGACGCTGCCGAAGAAAGCTGCAACGCAGGCGCGCAAGCTGACGATCCAGTAAGTATGTAAA
>DASUGV010000101.1:0-8472 GCA_036273835.1 Rhodocyclaceae bacterium | reverse complement strand
GGGACTCATTTGCGGCGCATTGGGGTTCGCCTTTCTGACTCGCATCGATTCGCATACCGCCTATATTTTGTTTGTGCCGAGTTTTCTGCTGATTTCCTGCGGCGTGGGCTCGGCTGTGCCGGCAATGACAACGGCATTGTTGTCGACCGTCGGCAAAGACATGGCCGGCGTGGCATCGGGCGCGCTGAATATGACTCGTCAGGCAGCTGGCGCGGTGGGTGTCGCTTTGCTTGGGATGGTCGGTGGCCATTCGGAGCGATCCATGGCCGGTCTGCACGCGACATTCTGGATCGGCGCGGCACTCTTGCTCGTTGGCGCCATCGTTGCGGCGTTTGGGATAAAGCGGCAATCCGCTAATTGATTTTCCCGGTGCTTTGGTTCGCAGTTTGGTTAATTGCGCTGCTGAAATCGAAAGTGAACATCCCCGGTGTGTCGGTCGGATGCACCCAATGGCCGCCGATGTTCGGCAAGCGCGAGGTGAATGCGGGGTCGCCCGACAAAGTGCCGACAATGGAAAAACTTCGATTGGGCACCAGTTCACCGTGCGCCGCAATGCGCACGTCGCCGTCGGCGGTCGTCCAGTTCAAGTCGATGATATCGTCATGAGCGTTCGCGTTGAACTTATAGTCGCCCAGATGCCGGCCCGGAAAAATGTCCGCGGCGGCGCCGAGCCAATCGAGCGATGCGTTGCCCGCGCAGCGGCCACGCCAGGTGCAGCGCCACTGCGGCGATGTCAATCGCATATCGCCATGCCAGCCGACACGTCCTATGGCATTGGGAATGCGTTCGAGAGCAAATTGTGCGGGCAGATCGAGGCGCACGGCGCGTGCAGTCAGACCACCCAGGCTGGCATCGAGCGAAAACGGCGGACTGGCAGCCAGCGAAAAATCCCAAGAAATCGCACCGCGCACCAACGCACCCGGCCGCCACCTCCAGGACACTGGCATAACAGGACGCTGGCGGCCACTCGCTGGCTCGAGCAGCGCGAGTTGCGCCTGGCCATGCCAGATGCTGCCTTCAGCGGCCAGCAATGCGAAACTGCCTTGTGTCGCGTTGCGCAGCAGACTATCCCAACATGTTGCCGGTGCGAGCAGCAAAAGGCCCGCGGCGAACATGGCACACCATAACGCAATCCATCGCAATGGATTAAAGCGCATTGCGGATGGCGTCGCGGCTGGACGCAGCGTCGAAACGATTCATGAATGACTTTTGCATAACATGACGGCTCACTGGCTTTGTGCCAGACGCGCTTCGATATGCAGACCATTCGCTTCGCGCGTGACTTCCATCGTCTGCACCTTGAGTCGCTGCGTATTTTGCGCGCCGGCGAGCCAGATTATCCAGGCATCGAAAGGCAAGGCCGTACCGCTGACGAGAATGTTGTCGCCCTCACTGCGAATACTGAGCGGCAAATTTTGTGCGGTGGCGCTGCCTTGCAGCGCTTCGATGTCGCGCCCGGCATCGGGGTGCGGTGCGCGCGTCAAACTGCGCAGGCGCGCCAATTCGGCGGCATCGTCCTGCATGGCTTTGACTTGCGCTTGCACAGTGGGCAGCAGGCGGTCGAGCCGCGTGCGCTCGGTCGCCTGCCAGTCATGGAGCGTCCATAGCAGGCCCACGCTGACGACCAGAGCGGCAATCAGAATCAGACGGCGCTCGCGCGGATTACGTTCTGCCCAGTATTGTTGCGCCCGTGTGAGCGGAGAGAGAGGGGGCAACTGAGTGGCCATCAGCTTTCCCTCCGCAGAGCCAAATGCGTTGCGTCGCCATCTCGTTGCACTGCGCGGATTCCGTGCGCCGCGAGGCGTTGCACGAGGCCGGTCGGTGTGGTTTTGCCGGGCGCCAAAATCACATTCAGCGTGCCGCCCTCATAGCGTACGGATTGCAGCGCGTCAGTGGCATCGGCGCCGAGCGCAGCGGATAGCTCTGCGAGCAGAGACAGTGCATCATCGTCGGCGAGCTGGCCGTGCGCACTGCGTTGTTGATTGAGCTCGCGCCGCAATTGCAAGGGCGGATCGAGCGCCGGCGTGCCCGGCATCTGGCTGCGCAATAACTGCGTCATTTCGTCGCGTAGGGATGCGACTTGCGCGCGGCGCACGAACACTTCGCCGATGTTCAACACGAGATTGACGATCAGGACGGTCGCCGCCAATATGACAGCGGGTTTGACCAGTTTTAGCCAGGCATCGCTGTGATGGCGTGGTGCAAATTCTCCGTGCAGGAGATTCGCGGCGTTGCCGGGCAGGCGATACCAATGCCAGGTTCCGTTGTCGACGCCGCCCAATTCCACCGGCATATTCAGAATTTTGCCCCAGGATTGCAAATCGACCGTCAGCTTGCCGGCGCCGAGAAGTCCCAGCGTATGCGGCAAGCTACCGGCGGCACGCGCGTGTTCGATGGCGGCGGTGAGCAGCGCGGGTGGCGCGTCGTCGAGCAAATCGTCGGCAAATCCGCTGTGGTCGCCGGTACGCAGCCATGCTTCATGGCCGTGCACCGCGAAGGTCCATTCACCATCGGGCAGCGGTACGGTTTGCCCCGCGCAATACACGCCATCGAGCGGACGTTTGATGGCCTTGAACTGCGCAACAAGACGGCGCAGCCGCTCGCGCGCGATGACAAGAACCGACCAGGTTTCTTCGCCGCGCAACGTCGGCGTGATGTGCTGGCTGTCCGCTTCGCGCACGAGTTGCTCTTCCAGTCCGAAGACGATCGAACGCGCCTGTTCGCGCACGTTGGCATTGGGTACGCGCACGTTATGCCAAGTGACTTGCGCGCCCAGCAGGATTGCTTCGATACGTTGCGCCGTTGGCCAATGTCGCGGATCGGAGATGCCTTCCGATTCCGGCTTGCCATTGTCGCCCAGCAAAGCCCAGCGGGCTTCGCTTTGTTCGGGCCATGTTTCGGAGAGCAGGACGCGCAGTGTTTTCATGTGAATCGGATATCGAATGTCGCTACAAAATCTTTTGCCAGAGGATATCCGGTCTTGCCTGGTCGCGTCTCAATAAAACTTGCATGCGCGTGACGGCGTCCCCCCAGCGGGCGCGGCCGGTAGCAAGAAAATAGGTGCTGGTCACGACAAGCCGATCGTCGTCGAGCTCGGTCTTGCCGGGAAGCTGTTGGCTAAAATTGTCGATGCTGGTAAAAAAACTGTGCGCCCGATTGGCGACCAACACCTGGGTTTGAGAAAGCGTCAGGTTGGGAATGTAGGCCATCAACACTTCCGCACTGGCAGTGTTGACGTTGATACGGGTTTCATCGAATGGCAGTACAGTGACATGTGGGCGCAGGCGTTCGATCAATGCGGCATCGAAACCCCGCACATTGATCAGCTCGTTTAAATCCAGCATGGGAGCCTGAGGCGGCAAGCTGCCTTTGCTTTCCGATCTGTACCATCCGGATTCGGCGCCCGCGCTGCCGGTTGGCACATCGTCGCTGTCTATCCAGTCGATGATCGGCGCCGCGATGGCTTTGGATTGTTGCGACGAATAACCGAGCGCGGCGAGAAGGCGCAGAAAGATCCTTACTTGCGGTGCGTTGACCTTGCCGTCGCTGCCGACCAGGCTATTGAGATTGAAGCGGCCGGATTGTTCTTCCAGTTCGCCGCTGACTTCGCCTTCTTCGATCGGCGTTGGCGGGACCTTGATGGCCCAGTCTTCGCCGAGATGGTCCACTTTGTTGGCGCCTGCTCGAATGTAATCGGCTTCGAGAACGTTGCGTGCCCAGTCGACCGCGCCACGCGCCAGCCAGCGCGCCTGCGCCTGATCGTGGCGACCCGACAGATGCGATACGGCGTTGCCGTAGTCGGCCACGATGGCAGTGGCTATGCCTGCGACCAATGCGACTGTGAGCATCGCCATGATGATTGCGCCGCCGCGGTTGCTACGCGAGTTATGCATTATAAATATTCAGTTGATGGCAAAGACGCGGTTGATCTTGCCGAATTTCGCCAGTACGAGTTCGACGCTTATCCCAACCGGCAATTCGCCAGCGCGCGATGGATTGGGCGGCCAGCTGTCCAGCCACTGTGGTTTGTCCGCACCGGCGAAAGCCCACCGTATGCTTGTGACATCAGTCAGCAATTTTTCGCGCCGAGGTGCTTGCGTTACGTCCGCGGTCATCCAGCGCAGCAGATCGAGCGAGCCGTTGGCAAATTCGAAACCGGTCAGGCGTGCGCCTTGGTCTGCGTCCATGCGCCAGAAAATCAGCCGCGAGCCGCCGTCCGGAAGCTGCGTAAAAACGAGCGATGTGCTGTTGGGTATGAGTGCCAATGCCGCGGGTAAGGCGTTACCGGCGGCATCGTTCGGAATCGAGACTGACGCACCGCCGTAACGTGCGCCCATCTGTTGAAAATCCGTTTCCACGCGGCCCAGGGCGCGAGACAGTCCTTGCCAGTCGGAGAATTCGCCCGCCAAGCGTTCGCGACTATTCGTTGCTTGCGAAATGGCGCGGTACGACATGATGCCCAATATCGAAAATATGACAATGGCAATCAACACTTCGATCAGCGTGACGCCGCGCAGGCAAGAGCATTTCGACGAAGACTTCATTGCGCGGCGCGTGTCAGAAAGCCGGTCATGTGCGCGAGCTGGCTATCGGAACCTGCTGCGAAGACTTTTACGTCCATGCGGCGGAACAGAGGATTGGGCGTTGCTTTGATTTCTTCCTGGTAACGGAAGCTGCGTCCGCCTTCCTCGACAACGCCTTCCGCGCTGCCGGTGTCCAGCCATTGCCGCAATGCGCGATGTTCGGCCAGTCTGTCCTGTGCAACCCATTCCGCGAGCAAACGATCGCGTAGTTCGCTGGCTTGACCACTGGCCATGCCGATGGCGCGGAATGCGGCGGTCAGCGTGATGGCGAGAATGGCCAGCGCAACCAGCGTTTCGAGCAAAGTGAAACCACCGGGACAGTGCGCGCGACGCAAGCTCATGATGAATTTAGCCTTTGGCCGCCATCGGCGCATCCTGCGCGGGTGTCTCTTGCGTAATCGCGCCGGACATGTGTCCCACCAGCATGCGTCCGCCTTGACTGGTGCGTAGCCGCAAGACGAATTCGGGCGACTCGCTGGCGAAAATGATTTTATAAGGCGGCGCGACGCGCTGACCATTTATTTCGAGTGATTCGACTGTCATATCTTGTGGCCACTCGCGTTCGGCCAGCGTGGCGGGCGAGAACAGCAGGCGCCACTGTCCGCCGGCGTCGAGCGTACTGAAACGGTAACCGTTGGCAAGAAATTCGACCGACAGCGGACTGCCGTGTACGGAGGCGCGTTCGCCCGCGATCTCCAGCACTTGGCGCAGGCGCGCGACTTCATCGTCCGAACTACGGCTGCGCAGGCCTTCGATACTGAGCGTCGTAATACTCGCGAATACGCCGATGATGACGATGACCACCAGCACCTCGATCAGCGTAAAGCCGCGTGCGATCGGGCCTCGCCGACGAATTTTCATCGATGGCGAAATCATGTCATTCGAATAGTGCAATGTCATTATTCCCAAGAGCCGATATCGGCGGCTGAACCTTCGCCGCCGGTTTCGTTATCCGAGCCCAAGCTCCAGATGTCGACGTCGCCATGCAATCCCGGCGACAGGTATTGATAAGGATGTCCCCACGGATCGTTCGGCAGTTTTTCCAGATAGCCGCCGCTTTTCCACGCGGACGCCAGCGGCGCGATGGTCGGTGGTTTGACGAGCGCGCTGAGTCCTTGTTCGGTGGTGGGATAACCGCGGTTATCCAGTTTGTAGAGCTTGAGCGCCTGATTGATTGCGCCGATGTCCTGGCGCGCGGCAGCGGCACGCGCTTCGTCGGGGCGCTCCATGATCTTGGGCACGATCAACGCCGCGAGGACGCCGAGAATGACAATGACGACCAGCACTTCAATGAGCGTGAAGCCCTTGGAGCAAAATGATGATATTTGAATAACCAGTTGGTTACGCTGAGTCATGACGTCTCCTTTATAGTTTTCATTTCAGCAAGGTATTGATTTCGATGATCGGCTGCATGACTGCCAGCACGATCATCAGCACGGTGCCGCCCATGACCAGCAACAGCAATGGTTCCAGCAGAGTTGTTAGCGTCATGGTTCTGTTCTCGACTTCGGTCTGCTGCAGCTGCGCGGCGCGGAACAGCATATCGCTGAGTTCGCCTATGGCCTCGCCGCTGGCAATCATGTGCACGAGCAGAGGCGGAAAAGCGCGCGTCTGCCTGAGTGCCGCGGACAGACCCATGCCTTCGCGTACTTTGTCGGCCGCCGCTGCAACGGCATCGCGCAGCGGCAATCTGCGAATGATTTGTCTGCCCGAATCCAATGCCGCAAGAAGCGGTACGCCACTGCTGACGAGAATCGCCAAGGTGCTGGCAAAACGTGCGGTCTCCAGCGTCCGCAAGTGCCGTCCAAAAATAGGCAGACGCAACAACCACGCGTCCCAGCGCCGTTGCACGACCGGATCGCGCAGAGCATAGCGTGCGGCGAATCCGCAGGCGATCAGTAACAACAGCAATAGCCATCCCCAATTGCGCAGAAAAGCGCTGATCCAGATCAGCGTACGCGTCATCAGCGGTAGTGCCTGTTTGCCTTGCTGAAACACTTCGACCACTTGCGGTACGACGTAGGTCATCAAACCGAGCACGACGAGAAAGGCGACGGATGCGACGATCATCGGATAGAGCAATGCTTGCAAAGTCTTGCGGCGCAACGAATCCTGCCGCTCCAGATAATCGGCCAGCTGCGTCATGACCTGCGCGAGCTGGCCGGATTTTTCGCCCGCCGCGACCGAGGCGCGATAGATCGGCGGAAAGGTAGCACCGAAACGGTCGAGCGCCGCACGCAACGAATGACCCGCTACGACTTCACTACGCACCGCCGCCAGGGTTGCGCGCGTACCGGCTTTGTCCGATTGTTCGCTGAGTGCGGACAACGCTTGTTCGATGGTGAGGCCGGAGGTGAGCAATGCGGCAAATTGGCGTGTGAGCAAACACAGTTCACCGATGTTGATGCGTGCACGGCGCCCCGACTTTTGAGTAGAGGCGACGACATCCAGCGTAGTCGGAAACAATCCGCGCTCGCGCAACTGACCGCGCGCCTGACGGGCATTGTCGGCTTCGATGACGCCACTGGTTTCAACGCCGGTGGCATCCAGTGCGCGGTAGCTGAAAGCGGCCATGAAGGTTGTCGTGTTCGGATGGTGTTCGTTTAATCGCGCGTGACACGCAGCAGTTCTTCGGCCGAAGTTATGCCATCGGCAAGATAGCGCATGCCGTCGTCGCGCAATAGGCGTAGCCCGTTTGATTGCGCCTGGCTGCGCACCTGCGCTTCGGGTGCGCCGTCGTGAATCAATTGCGACAAACTGGCATCGAGCGTCAGCAATTCATACACGCCAATGCGCCCGTTGTAGCCGGTGTGGCCGCACGCGCGACAGCCCGGTGCCGTCCATAGTTGCGCTGGCGTATTCGATCCGAGCAGGGTGCAGCGCTCTGCTTCGGTCGTGGTGTGAGCGACGCGGCAATGGGTGCATAGGCAACGTACGAGCCGTTGCGCCAGCACGCCGCGCAAACTGGAAGCGAGCAGGAAAGGTTCGACGCCCATGTCGATCAGCCGCGTTACCGCGGCGCTGGCATCGTTAGTATGCAAAGTGGCTAACACCAAGTGGCCGGTGAGACTGGCCTGAACGGCGATCTGCGCGGTTTCCAAGTCACGAATTTCGCCGATCATGATGACATCGGGATCTTGCCTTAGCACGGATCGCAGGGCGCGCGCGAAGGTGAGGTCGATGCGCGGATTGATCTGGATCTGGCCAACGCCCGCCAGTTCATATTCCACAGGATCTTCGACGGTTACGATATTGCGCGTCGGTCCGGTAATCTCACGCAGGGCGGCGTACAGCGTCGTGGTTTTGCCAGAACCGGTTGGACCGGTCACGAGCACGATGCCGTGCGGCTGCGCCATCAGTTGGCGGAACATGACTTGCGTATCCGGTGCCATGCCAATGGCATCGAGGCCGAGTTGCGAACTGGATTTGTCGAGCAGTCGCAGCACGATGCGCTCGCCGTGCGCGGTCGGCACGGTCGATACGCGCACGTCGACCGTGCGGCCAGCCAGGCGCAACGAGATGCGGCCATCTTGCGGCAGGCGCTTCTCGGCAATATCGAGCTGCGCCATGATCTTGATGCGCGAAGCGATCGCGGCCTGCAAGGCGCGGTGCGGCCGGGCGATGTCGGTCAGTGTGCCGTCGCGGCGAAAACGGACCAGGCAATGAAGTTCGTACGGTTCGATGTGTATGTCGGAAGCATGTTCGCGGACAGCTTGCTGCAAGAGCGCATTGATCATGCGGATGATCGGTGCGTCGTCCTGTGTCTCCAGCAGATCTTCGACAACCGGAATGTCCTGCATCATTTGCGAGACGTCGATGTCTTGCCCGACATCGTCGACCACGGTTGACGCGTCGCCATTACCTTGGCCGTAGGCCTCGGCCAGCCGCG